>DATAHE010000311.1:0-9527 GCA_036263355.1 Steroidobacteraceae bacterium
GATGAGATGGTGCATGTCGCGAAAGAAATGCAGCGGCAAGGATTTGTGCAACCACTGTTGATCGGTGGTGCGACGACATCGCCTGCGCATACTTCAATCAAGATTGATCCGGGCTATCAAGGCTCTGTTGTGTATGTCAAAGACGCGTCGCGTTCGGTTGGCGTTTGTCGCAACTTGATTACCGCTGGCACCAAGGAAGAGTTTCACAAGAAAGTGAAGGAAGAGCACGCCCGTCGTCGCGAGCAACATCATGGCAAGAAAGGAAAGGCGCCACAATATTCATTGCAGCAAGTACGTGATAACAAATTCAAGATCGACTGGACGAAGTACACGCCGCCTGTGCCGCGTCACCTCGGCATCAAGGTGTTTGAGGATTATCCGCTCGCTGATTTGGTGAATTACATTGACTGGATGCCATTCTTTAATGCCTGGGAGTTTGCGGGCAAGTTCCCTGCGATCCTGACTGATCCAGTAGTGGGTGAGCAATGCAGTGCATTGTATAAGGACGCTCAAGCGATGTTGACGAATATCCTGCGCGAGCATTGGTTGAAAGCGCGCGGTATTGTCGGCATGTTCCCGGCGAATAGTGTGGGTGATGATGTGGAAATCTACACGGACGACTCACGCACCACGGTGCTCACGCGTTTGCATTTCTTGCGTCAACAACGCGAAAAACCAGAAGGTCATGCACACAATTGTCTTGCCGACTATGTTGCGCCAAAAGAAAGCGGCGTGAAAGATTACATCGGCGCGTTTGCAGTTTCTGCTGGCTTTGGCATTGAGTCGCATGTCGCCAAATTTGAAGCCGCACATGATGACTATTCCAGCATCATGCTGAAAGCCATCGCGGATCGTTTTGCTGAAGCCTTTGCTGAGCGTCTGCATGAACGTGTGCGTCGCGAGATTTGGGGCTATGCGCCGGAAGAACGTAAATCGAATGATGAGTTGATCAACGAAGACTATCGCGGCATTCGTCCCGCACCGGGCTATCCTGCCTGTCCGGATCACACCGAGAAGGCAACGTTGTGGTCATTGATGGATATCGAAAAGAATACGGGTATTACGATCACTGAATCATTTGCGATGACACCGACTGCGGCAGTCAGTGGTTGGTACTTCTCGCATCCTGATTCAAAGTATTTTGCCCTTGGCCAGATTGATATCGATCAAGTACAGGATTACGCGAAGCGCAAGAACATGTCATTGAAAGATGCGTTGCGATGGTTGCAGCCGAATCTGGGCTTCGATCCCGATGCGGTGTTGGAGAATATTGCGTAGTCGCGGATGTGTACTTAATCAACGTTCGCTAGCTGTTGATTGCTGTTCGTTGAAACTGATTTCAACAACTGTCGTGCTTCTTGCAAGATGGTGTCAGTGGTATCGGCATCATCTTGCAAGTGAGTGGCAGGTTCCAATAGCTGCAATGCTTCTTTGCGTTTTCCCTGGCTGAGCAAAACCATTCCACGTAATAGCTGAATGCGCATGGCCCACGGCGCGTTGGGCTCACCCGTTCGTAATACCTCGGGATCAAGTGGCTGCGCAAGTAACTGGGCGCGGGCAGAATCTTTGTGCAATTGAATCAGACTTCGCGCCAGGTAGTAATTGGCTATCTGTGTCACGTACTTATCGATGCCTCTCAAATGTGTCAAATCGGCGGTTGCGGATTCCAATGAACGCGCTGCCTCTGAATAATGACCTAGCGTGTATTGCGCCGCGCCCAAATCTACCAACGCAGACAATGTTGACCAATGACGGCTGCCATTGTTGGTGCGTGTCGATTCATAAACTTCCTGTCTGCACTGCAAGGTCTTCTTTTGTTGATCTGATAATGAATATAAATCACAAAGAAGCGCCAGAGAATCGATAGTGCGCCGGTGCGTTCTGCCCAGTATGGAGGCAGTCGTTTGATAGCTATCTTGAATGAAGGGTTCAGCAGTTTGAAACTGGTGCTGATAGAGCAGAGATGCCCCGTATAACCCTTTATCCACCGCCAGTGTCAATTCGCTGGCATGACGTTGCTTATCGCTATCGATTACTTCACGTAGTATGTGTTCTGCATCTTTTAGTCGGTTGACAGAGATATAGGCGTCGCCTAGCCATCCTCGTACGCCGTCGATCAGTTCGATGTTGGGTTCTGGTTGTGCCCTTAATAAACGCAATGCCTCTTCGAAATGGGGAACGGCTGACTCCGTTTGTTGCTGATCATAGAAGTATTTTCCCCAGGCAAAGTGACTTGCTTTAATCGTCTGTGGGTCGTTCACTCCACGCTGTAATCGCACGCGATCCGTATCAGCGAGTTCAGTAGCCGCTTGATCAAACTTCGACTCTTGCAGCAGCGCTTGAACGAATAAATAGCGGGCTCTCAATAGTTGCGGCAAGGTAGAATCGCCTGCATGCGCAAGCACTTCCACCGAGCGTTGCAGTTGCGATTCTGCGGCGGCACTATCCGCCATGTTGATAAAGATGGTGCCTAGCTCCATTCTAATTGCCGCTTCCGTTAGCGGATCATTAGTGAATTTTCCGTCGAGGTTATTGGCGGCACGGGTCATTACATCTTTTATGGTGGGTTGCGTAGTCGTCGCTGCAAACGGATCAGCGGCACCGAGTACTTGGCTGTTCCAGAATTCATTGATGGCCTCGGCGCGCGCGGCCTGCTGAGAAGTCTGGGTCTGTGACTGCAGCAATTGCTGTTGCACACGAAGTGCGCGTACATACAGCATGGAGCTCGCGATGAATCCTGTCATACACAGAACGCCCGCGATGCCTGCCGCGATCATCCATGGTCGTCTAGCCTTGGCACGACGTAATGTCTCGCGAGCATGATCAGCGACAATCTTTGATTGCTGTTCCTGTTGTAAGTGGTGATGACGTGCCTCAAGCGTATGTAACCGTTCAATAAGCGCATGTACGCTGCTCAAGCGATGCGCCGGGTTACCTTCCGTGGCGGCGCGAATATCATCGCGAAGCAAAACATCTTCAATATCCCGCTCCCAGCCAAATGTCATTGGTGCGCGCAGGTCTCCTGCAACCAGTTGATACAACATTACGCCCAGTGCATAGACGTCACTCTGAATTGTGGGTGCATGATGCACGATCAATTCCGGAGCCAGATAAAGCAATGTGCCGGTGTCAGCGTTTTTATCCAGCGCCGTTATTGTCAGTCCCAGTTGTGTAATGCCCAATTCGGCAAGTCGTTGCGGATTGAGCACATGGCCGCTGCCAAAATCGGTGAGACGGATTTGCCACTTATCACCTTGCGGTGCGATCAATACATTGGTGGGCTTGATATCCTTGTGCAACACGCCGACGTCGTGAGCGGCAGCCACTACAGTGGCAATCTGCAGAAACAGCGCTATGCGCTGTTGAAGTGGAAGTGCTCTCAGATCACCAGAATTTTCTGCCCACGCTTGCAGATTTTGACCGCCGTACTCACTCTCAATGAAAAATGGCGCCGTTTCAAAATTCCAGTCGAGTATGCGTACTAGATCGTCGCGTGCACCAAGGCTTTCCTGCAATAGCCGTGAGAGAGTCACCTCGCGTTTCAATGCACTCAGCCGTTCGCCATCGGGCGCAAATTTATATACGCGGGCTTCTCCGGTCTTGAGATGACGTGCAAGCCACAACTCGCTGTTACTGGATGCGCTTAGCAGCGACTCGAGTTGAAAGTTGTCTCGTAGTGGAACGAGCTCACCCTGACGCAGCTCCAGATGGCTGACAACCGTTTGTCCTACAGAGATACGCTGCAGAGACCCCGCGAAGCGATAACCCACGCGTTGCAGGGTCACGATTTGTGCGGCGTTGTCTTCGCCGAGGGCATGACGTAATTTCGTCAATGCATTGGCGATCACATTCTCTACCGTCGGCCTTCCTTGCCAAACGCTCGCGATCAATTCTTCCTTGGTGATTACTTCGCCTGCATGTGTCAGTAGCAAGGCCAGAACTTCCAGCGGCTTGCGCTGAACCTCTACTGCTACCCCCGCGACACTTAATTCAAAACGTGCTTCGTCGAATTCGGCGGTGCCAAAGCGGTAGCGAAACAATGATCTTACATTTTCTATTGCGGCTGACATGACGGCTATTCTCTTTCATGCCACTCTGACATAGCCCTACAAGCCCATGCAACGGTATGAAATCGGAGACATTTTCGTGGGGTTAGAGTTTGGTTAGAAGTGCGTTAGAACAACTGAGCAACCCGACTGACCGGCTTAGCTCAGGAGATGCTTGCGGCAAAAAAAGATAACGTTAGACGAACAGTCAGCACACCTTCGACTTGATAGGGTATTTGTTCCGCTTTGGAGATACATATGCCCATGACAATCAGGTTCCTCATCGCATTCGCTTTCCTGGGTATGGCCGCCGCCGCACAGGCGGATTGCATACCGATTAACAGCTTCCCTTATATCGTCAACGAAGGCGGCTTCTACTGCGTGACTGCAGATTTTTCAGTCAACTCAGATTTATATGGACAAGACACTATTAGTGTTAATGCCAGCAATGTAGATGTTGACTTCCAGGGTCATGCCATTACAAACACTGCGTCATCCTCAAATAAGGGAGTTGGGGTTCGTATCCTGAATTTTACGGCCCTCCATGACGTGACCATTCACAATGGCACGCTGTATGGGTTCGATGCCGGCGTCGTTGCCAACAATTTCGATTCGGGTGCACAACCAGCCAATTTAACGGTTGATCACATGACGATAAAGAAC
Organism: Steroidobacteraceae bacterium; assembly: GCA_036263355.1. Classification (GTDB taxonomy): domain Bacteria; phylum Pseudomonadota; class Gammaproteobacteria; order Steroidobacterales; family Steroidobacteraceae; genus CAILZL01. The sequence continues at coordinate 4,710 of DATAHE010000311.1, forward strand.
ACCGCAACGAGTGGAATTTATCTGAACGGAATAAACCTCCGAGTCACCAATAACACGATTAACTCGGTAGCAGGGACGACGCTGGCGTTTGGTATTGAACTTCAGTGCTGTTCGCCAGCGCCAGATAACATGACCGCATCCAATCGCGCCTTTGTTCAAGGCAATGTCATCTCAAGTATAAGGGTATCGGGCAGGGCGCCAGACGGTTCGGATGCTCATGCTGATGCGATTGGAATCTATGTGGCTGGTTTTCCCGACATCTTGATACGAGACAACATTATTAGCGGTATCTGGCTGCAGAAAACAGCGTTACCTGGGTCCGGAGCATTCGGCATCGCGATCAATCAGATGGATGAATCTCATCGAGTTGGCGGATTGATCATTCAAGACAATGTTGTGCAGAACAGTTCGATCTATTTCAAATTTTCAAAACCTAATTCAGCGGTTGGCATCATGATTGGCGTGCCGGGCGATCATGCCATTGTTACTGGATCAACTATTGTCGGCATGGATACTGGAATCGACGCAAACAATGGGTCTGCGCCTGACGTGCCGCCGGTGCTGTTGCTCAACAACTCAATTAATCCAGCCAGCTCACTTTTCACAAACGCCAATGGCCAAACTAATGCGGCAACATTGACGCCTATCAAAGGTGGCGTGACGCTGCCTTAGTAAGCTGGCGAAAATGACGTAAGTGAATCAACGCTCAACGAGATTTGCTCTCGTTGAATGAGCGTCAATGCGTATCAGTAGATCATTTTTTTGAGTGACCCATGTTTACATCAACAATGTCTATATCCACAAAGCTCATTCGTGTATTCGCGATGCTGGCTATTACCACAACCGTAACAGCCGTTCGCGCAGAATGTATACCGATCAGTTCATTGCCCTACGTCATTTCTCAAAGCGGTTCGTACTGCCTCACTTCGAATTTATCAATAAGCCTGTCATGGGGTGGAGATGCCATCAACATCAAGGCCAGCAATGTAGATCTTGACTTTCAGGGCCACACTCTCACAAACACCAGTACGAATGCTACGGGTTACAGCGTGGGTGTTTCGATTGATGCGCTGGACGTACCAAATATAAATAACGTGACGGTTCACAATGGGACCGTGACGTCATTTAGTGGAGCCATATTTGGAAACAATATTCAAGCGGGTTCAGACGCCTACAATCTGACGGTTGATCAGATGAGAGCCTGGTTCTCAAAGAATGCGGGAATTGTGCTGAACGGAAGAAATCTGACTGTCACCAATAATCAAATTATAAGAGTCACCGGTGGCGATAATAATGCGGTTGGTATTCAACTGACTGGCAATCCTGTTCCAGGAATGCCCAATCGTGCTGTCGTCAGGGGCAATGTGATCAGGCTCGTTGGCGCAAAAGCCACGGCTACACTCAAAGCCACTGCTTCTGGAATTGCTGCCAGCAACTTTTCCGATATCTTGATACGAAGCAACATCATCAGGGACATATGGGTGCCTGCTACAGCATCTGATGATTCAAGAGCGGTCGGTATCATGATCAAACAAATGAATGGACCGGATCAAATTGGCGGATTGCTCGTCCAGGACAATACGGTAGCAAGTACTTCACAAAGTTTGTCGGTCTCAAAGCCCAATTCGGTTGGCGTCATGATCTCTTTCCCCGGCGATCATGCGATTGTCACTGGTTCATCTATTGACTCGATGACCACTGGTATTGACGCAAGCAATGCATCTTCACCTAACACACCAGTGCTATTGCTTAACAATACAATTAACGGGGCAGCAATACCGATCAATGGCGGCGTGACCTTGCCTCTGTAAATGGCGTGTCAACGGCATCGTATGTCAATAATCGTCACCAAGTATTTGCAGGATCACGTTTATGCTACGCGTTAAATTCGTTCACGCATTTTCGGTAATGGCAATTGGTTCTTCTCTACTGCTTACTGCATGTGGTGGCGGTGGTGGCTCAAGTTCGCCTCCGTTTAGCTCATCAAATTCTTCCAGTGCAGTAAGTTCATCCAGCGCCATGAACTCGTCGAGCACTAGCAGTGCTTCAAGTTCTGCTTCGTCGAGTTCATCTAGTTCCAGCAACTCGTCTACTTCAAGCAGTTCAAGCTCATCCAGTTCATCAAACTCATCCTCCGCTCATGTCGCGAAGTGGGGCACTCCAGTGTTGCTCGAAACCAATGACACTGGCAACGCCTATACTCCCAGAATTGCCTTCGACTCAATGGGTAATGCCATTGCAGTGTGGCAACAACTAACCGTTATCAACAACGTTGCCACGAACAACATTTGGGCTAATCGCTACATCGCAGGATCAGGCTGGGGCACCGCTATCGTCATCGGCGCAGGGAATGGTCCGCAAATCAATGCTGTTGGTTCACCACCACAAATTGCTGTCGATACTCAAGGCAATGCGATTGTGGTGTGGGAGCTGCAAGCGGCGGGCGACATACGGATCAATATCTGGGCCAATCGCTACGTCGCAGGTTCGGGGTGGGGCATGGCAATGCGTGTTCAAACAGGTACTGACACTGCCCATGATCCTCAAATTGTTATCGATAAAAGTGGCAACGCGTGGGCGGTCTGGACACAGTTAGATGCTAACAATACCTACTACAATATTTTTGCGAGTCATTATGTAGTGGGCACAGGCTGGGGCGTATCGACACGAATTGACATGCATAACAATGTTCATAGCAGCAGCCCTCAAATTGCCATTGATGCCAACGGTAATGTCATGGCGGTATGGAGCGAATATTCTGTAGGCACAGTAAACAGCCAAATTTGGGCTAATCGATACACGGCAGGATCGGGCTGGGGTGCAGCCACACTTATTCAAACCGAAAGTGCCAGTGATGCACGCGATCAACGGATTGCTGTCGACGCCAACGGTAATGCGATTGCAGTCTGGACTCAGACAGACAACACAGGCATTTATCACATTGTCGCCAATCGCTATTCAGTCGCATCGGGTTGGGGTACCGCAACACACTTGGAAACGGCCGTGGACGGAGTCAGTTATCCGGAAGTCGCCTTCGATAACAGCGGCAATGCGTTCGCAGTATGGGTACAGCGAAGCCCTGGACACAGCATTTCCATTTGGGCAAATCGCTATACGGTGACAGGCGCCGGCACGGGATGGAGCACGCCGACACTGATTGAAACTGACAGCGAAGACGGCGCCATCACACCGCGCATCGCCATAGACATGAGCGGCAATGCAATAGTGGTATGGGAACAAACCGCTCACGGCAACCCGAACGACAACATTTGGGCCAATCGCTACACCATTACTAACGGCTGGGGTACAGCCGCAACGATCGAAACCAATGATGCAGGCAATGCTACGTCACCTCGAGTTACCGTTGATACCAATGGTAATGCGATTGCAGTATGGGCACAAAAAAACAGTACGGGCGTTTACAGCATTTGGGCAAATCGCTTTGAATAGATATCAATCTGGATTCTTTCGAATCTCATTTCCATTTCGACAATAGCAGCACATAAAACTTAACAGGACTATATTCGTGTTACCAACTCAATTTACGCGTATGCACTTGATAGCACCTATTGTTTTTTCTTTGCTGCTTACTGCATGTGGTGGCGGAGGCGGCAACAGTAGCGGCACTGGCGGCGCGCCTGCTCAGACCTCCTTCACCATCGGTGGCACGGTGAGTGGTTTGAATGGCACGGTAGTATTACAAAACAATAGCGGCAATGATTTAACACTTACGGCGAATGGTACCTTCAAATTCAGTACTGCATTGAGCAGTGGTACTGCTTACGCGGTCACCGTTAAAACAGCCCCGGCCAGCGTTATTGCACAGACTTGCGTTGTTACAAACGGCAACGGCATTGTAAGCACGGTCAATGTTACCAATGTGGTTGTCACCTGCACTGATGTGCCACCCGTCGCTCCTGCCGTCACCGTGACTTATGGCGTGAAGCAAGTCATCTTGAGTTGGACTGCGGTGAGTGGTGCTACCTACTATCAGGTATCAAAAAGATCGGGCAGCGCCACTGCGTATACTCAACTGGGTTCTAATCTCACTACTGTCAGCTATGCAGATACCGTTGCTGTACATCTCACCGATTGGATCAATGTCAGTTATATAGTTGCTGCATGCAATACCGGTGGCTGCACCAATTCAGCAGCAATAAATGCGTTTGATGCCAAACAGGCTATTGGATATTTCAAGGCTTCAAATACCGGTAGCAACGACAATTTTGGAAATTCGGTGGCATTGAGTGCCGACGGAAATACGATGGCGGTAGGCGCTGTCAACGAAAGCAGCAATGCGACAGGAGTCGATGGCATCCAATCGGATAACAGCAAGCCTGCTTCGGGCGCCGTGTATGTCTTCACGCGCAACGCTGGTAGCTGGTCGCAACAGGCTTATATCAAGCCAACGAATACAGACGCGGATGATTGTTTTGGATATGCAGTAGCATTGAGTGCTGATGGTAATACTTTGGCCGTAGGTGCATACCAGGAGTCCAGTAATGCCACTGGTATCAATGGTCTTCAGTCGGATAACAGCAAGTCCAGCTCCGGTGCAGTGTATATTTTTACACGTAGTGCAAATAGCTGGACACAGCAAGCGTATGTCAAAGCTTCAAACACCGACACCAGCGATGATTTCGGATTTTCGGTGGCGTTAAGTACTGATGGAAATATCATGGCCGTAGGTGCACCACTTGAAGCCAGCAACGCCAAGGGCATCAACGGTGATCAATCCGACAATAGTAAATCTAAATCGGGAGCCGTGTATGTGTTCACGCGCAGCTCGAATACATGGACACAGCAAGCGTATATCAA
>DATAHE010000312.1:0-3678 GCA_036263355.1 Steroidobacteraceae bacterium
GTTCGCTGACGTTACGCATCGTGAGTCGATACAACGCCGGTAACACGAACAAGCTCAGCAACGTTGCAGAAATAATTCCGCCGATCACCACTGTCGCCAAAGGCCGCTGCACTTCTGCACCGGTACCTGTGTTTAACGCCATCGGCAGAAAGCCGAGCGATGCAACCAGACCAATCATCAAAATGGGACGCAGTCGGGTAAGCGCGCCTTGTTTGATCGCTTGTTCAACAGGCATGCCCTGGCTTACGAGATCACGAATGCATGAGACCATGACCACTCCGGTCAATACAGCTACCCCGCACAACGTAATAAAGCCCACACTGGCAGTAATCGATAACGGAATGCCACGTAACAACAACGCGAGGATTCCTCCGGTTAGTGCCAGCGGCACACCTGCGAATACAATCATTGCATCTTTTATCGAATTGAAAGTCATCAGCAACAAGCCAAAGATCAACAGCATTGAGACTGGAACCAGTAGCTGCAAACGCTTCGATGCACTTTCGAGTTGCTCAAAGGTACCACCATATTCAATGTAGTAACCCGGTGGCAGTGAAAGCTTGTGCTCAAGCGCTGCACGCACGTCCGTTACAAAACTATTGAGATCGCGTCCGCGCACGTTGGCAGTGATCACAACACGGCGTTTGCCGCTATCACGCGCTATCTGATTGGGGCCATCTGCAATATTGAGCGACGCCACTTCACGCACTGGCACATAGTTGCCATCCGTCAGCAACAATGGCAATCGCCCCAGAGCATCGATATCGGTGCGCGTCACTTCTGGAAGACGGATGACAATATCGAAACGGGCATCACCTTCATAGATTTGACCGACTGCGGTACCACCTACGGCTGTGGCCACAGCGGACTGCACCGACGCAATCGTTAAGTCATATCGCGCCAGAGCCTGACGGTTTGGCAACACGGTCAAAGTAGGAAGGCCACTTAGCGCTTCGGCTTTGACATCTTCGGCACTATTTATCTTTGAAATGATTGCAGCGGCACGATTACCGAGACGTGACAACGTATCAAAGTCATCACCAAATATCTTTACTGCAAGATCAGCACGCACACCGGCAATCAATTCATTAAACCGCATTTCTATCGGCTGACTGAATGAATAGATGCCGCCTGGTACGTTGCTTAATTTCTCTTCGATCTCTTTCAGCAATTCGGCACGAGGTTTATGCGGATCGGGCCAGTGCTTGCGCTCTTTCATGATCAGGAAGGTATCGGTCTCCCCGGGTGACATGGGATCGGTGGCCGCGTCGTTGGTGCCAGTGCGGGAGAAGATGCGCTCAACTTCAGGTTGCGCAGTAAGTGTTACTTGCAACTGCTGATCAAGTGCCACAGCCTGTTCCAGCCCAATGCCAGGAATGCGATTAACCAGAACCACAATATCGCCTTCATCCAGTTGTGGAACAAACTCCGCCCCCATGCGCGTACTCAACGTGCCACATAGCATGATGATCGCCACCGCTACACCGACAACCAACACTCGCCATCGCAGTGCTGCATCCAGTGCGATGGAATAATTGCGCCTGGCCCATGACACGAACCAGTTGTCATGTTCCTGAGTCTTTCCACCCAGCAACAACGCACATGCAGCAGGAACAAATGTGATTGAAAATATCAACGCGCCGACTAACGCCGCGATGACGGCAAATGCCATGGGATGAAACATCTTCCCTTCGGTACCACTGAGTGCAAAGATTGGCAGGTTCACCAACACTATGACCATGACGCTGACCAGGCTTGGACGAAATACTTCTTTGGTCGCATTGAAGATGACATCGAAGCGTTCGCGAAGCGGCAACACCGTTCCTTTTACTTGCTGTTCATGCGCCAGCCGGAACAGACAGTTCTCCACGATGATCAGCGCACCATCGACAATCACCCCGAAGTCCAGCGCTCCCAGACTCATAAGATTGCCACTGATCTTGTTCTGAACCATGCCGGTGAAGGCGGCAAACAAGGACAATGGAATAACCATTGCAGTCAGCAATGCGGCTCGCAAGTTGCCGAGGAACAGCAACAGAATCACGATCACCAGCACCGCGCCTTCAATCAAGTTCTTTTGCACTGTTGCAATGGTCTTTTCGACCAGTGTGGTGCGATTGTAGACGGGTTGCGCACTCACTCCTTTTGGCAATCGTTTATTGATCTCGTTGAGCTTGGATGCCACACGCACACTCACGTCACGACTGTTCTCACCCATCAACATGAACGCCGTTGCCAGCACCGTTTGCTTTGCCTCCAGCATGGCTGCACCAGTTCGTAACGGGGCACCGATGCCAACGGTTGCCACATCCGCGATACGCACTGGCACGCTATTGCGAGTTGCGATGACCAGTTGTTGCAGTTCATCAGTGTTTGCCAATTGTCCTGGAACACGCACCAGTTTTTGTTCACCACCGGATTCGATATAACCCGCACCCACATTAAGGTTGTTACTGGCAAGTGCGTGTTCAATGTCCTCAAAGCTCAATCCGAATGACAGCAACTTGGCGGGATCGGGTTGCACATGAAACTGTTTGGTATAACCACCAATTGCATCTACTTCCGTTACGCCAGCGACCTGTCGCAGCTGCGGTCGAATTACCCAGTCCTGCAAGGTACGAAGATCGGTGGCATTGTAAGCAGTGCCATCCACTTTTCGCGCATCTGATTCCGCCGTTACTACATACATGAATATCTCGCCGAGACCTGTAGCCACTGGTCCCATCTCAAGAGCAACACCTTGCGGCAACTGTTCACGAATGTTTTGCAATCGTTCGTTCACCAGTTGTCTTGCGAAATAAATATCGGTGCCGTCCTCGAACACTGCTGTGACTTGCGACAGCCCATACTTCGATATGGAGCGAAAGCTCTTAAGTTTCGACAGACCGCCCAATGCCGTCTCCATCGGAAACGTCACGCGACTCTCTGCTTCAAGTGGTGAGTAGCCCGGAGCGCGCGCGTTAATCTGCACTTGCACATTGGTAATATCGGGCACGGCATCGATTGGCAACTGCCGGTACTGGTAGATGCCCCATGCAATAAAGCCAATCGTGCCAGCCATTACCAGCCAGCGTCGCTCAATGGCAAATCTGATGATGGAGTCAATCATGGTGTCTTCCTCCTTGCGTCACCGACCCGCAAACGAAGCACGCAACAAAGCCTGAGTAAAACATCAATCCTCCTCCGCTTCGCTCTTAAGCGCTTCCGCTTTTACGACATAACTATTCTTTGTTACGTAATGTTCGCCTGCATTCAAACCTTGCAGCACTTCGACTGCACCCGCACCACGCTTGCCCAGCTGAACCGCACGCGTCTCGAATGCGTGTGAAGTGGCATGCGCTGTTTGAACGAAGATTACTTCCTTGCCTTTGATCTGCTGTATCGCTTCAACAGGGACAACAATGCTGGCATTGCGTTCTGATGTCAGTAACTCGCCATTTACAAACTGTCCCGGCGTCCAGATGTTTTGTCTATTGTCGAGCTGAACGCGAACCATCACACTTTGATTGGTGGTGTTGCCAACGGGTGCAACATAGAAAATACGCCCTGTTATTCGCTGCAATCCTTCCGCGTCGCTCACTTGTGCAACTTGCCCAACTTTCAGACGAGAACGATCACGGGGAAACACATTGAAGTCCGCATAAACTTGCGAGTAATCAGCAATCGAGAATAGCGACT
>DATAHE010000313.1:0-4186 GCA_036263355.1 Steroidobacteraceae bacterium
TCTCGCTCAGAATGATATTCATCCTGCATTGCCCGTCATTTATGGATCCACGGGCCGATGGACATTGCTAGTGCCTGTGCATTCTTTGGATGCGATGCAACGAATCCGGCCGAGCACCGACCGCTTTCCGGAGGTGACCAATATTCCAGGTGCTTCGATACATCCGTTCTGCATGCAAACAGTTAGTAAGGACTCACACCTGCATGCGCGCCACTTTTCTGCACCGGGATCTGGAACAATTGAAGACGCGGTTACAGGAACTGCTTCAGGTGTACTAGGTGCTTACTATCACGAGTTTCTTGCAATGGGTGACACAGTGCTTGAGCCGATCATTATTGAGCAAGGATATGAAATGGGTCGCGAAGGCCGCGTCCTGGTGTGGGCTGAAAAATATAATGATAGCTACGCAGTGAGAATTGCAGGCGTTGCTGTGTTCGTGAATCAATTCATTTGTGAGTCAATGTGAAGCACGAGTTAGATGCTTGTTTACAACTGCCCTGCCTTAAACGTATTGCACTGTTCCATATCGCCGCTATCAATGCCACGCTTAAACCAGCGCACACGTTGTGCTGATGTGCCATGTGTAAACGAATCGGGAACAACGCGGCCTTGTGATTGTTGCTGCAAGCGATCATCACCAATGGCACTGGCGGCGTTCAAGCCTGCTTCGATATCACCTGATTCCAAGAAGTGTCGCGATTGATCGGTGGAATGTGCCCACACACCGGCGTAGCAGTCGGCTTGTAGTTCAAGGCGCACTGACAATGCATTGGCTTTTACGTCATCAGAGGTTTGTTGTAGTCGATGAACCTTGTCTGATACGCCAAGCAGGTTTTGTACGTGGTGCCCCACTTCATGTGCGATGACATAGGCGCGAGCGAATTCACCCGGCGCACCGAAGCGTTGTTGTAGTTCATCGTAGAACGCTAGATCAATGTAAACCTTGCGATCACCGGGACAATAAAACGGACCCATTGCGGATTGTGCTTGGCCACAGGCTGAATCAACTGCATTGGTAAACAACACCACTGTTGGATGTTCATACTGCTTGCCCGACTTGGCAAAGATGTCATCCCATGCACGTTCAGTATCGGCAAGCACCACTTGCACCAGATGACGATTGTCGGCTTCTGCTGTGCTTTCCTGGTAAGGCTGCGAAGCTTCCTGTGTCGTTGTGCCGCCGTCACCAGTCAGTGATTGCAGTAACAGTGTCGGGTCTTTAGTGAAGTACAGCGCAACCAGACCCAGTACCACGCCACCGATACCGATGTGTTTGCCTGAAATGCCACCACGACGATCTTCGATGTTGGAGCTTTCTTGTTCACCACGCCAGCGCATAGGTATCTCCTGATTAATCTATTGTAAGAATTACAGCGATGCAGACTCTTGTCTTGCGATCTTCACCGTCATGTCGCGTCAGCAATGTTCGGACGTGACAATATTTAAACAGGCTTCGTTTTGCGAACTCGGACTGATTTTGCCGCAGGGCCTGACGGCATGGTCAATACGGCAGCACGCAGTTTGTCCACATCACGTTTGCCCAACAGCTTGCATTGACCTAGCTTTAATTCTGCGGCACGCAATGGTCCAATTGCCACGCGTTCGAGTTCACGAACTTTAAGACCCACGCGCGCCAGCAAACGGCGGACTTCGCGGTTCTGTCCTTCGCGCAACTGGATCGACAGCATGGTGCGATCACCGCGATTGCGATCCACATAGCGTTTGATGATGCGTACCGATTCCAGACTGGCGCGTTTGTTCTTTATCTGGCCACCCGTATCCGGTGTCATCAGGTACATGCCTTTCTTCAGCTTGGCAATCTGCTCATCGCTTGCCAGTCCGGTGGTGAGTACACGGTATTCTTTTGCGACGCCAAACTTGGGATGTGTCAGCTGAAAGGCGAGATCGCCATCGTTGGTAAGTAACAGCAAGCCCGTTGAATCTGCATCCAGTCTGCCAACGGGGAACAATCTTTCGCGTTCGCGTATTGAATGGGGCACTAGTTGCAACACATTCGCACGACCTTCTGGATCGCGAGTGGTAGTGATCATGCCCTTGGGTTTGTTGATCAATACGTAGGTACGCTTGTCCTGCGTAACAGGTGCGGTGATGTGTGCTTTCTGTTCCAGATTCAATTGCAGCGGTACACCGTCAAAAGTGACCACATCATCCGCATCGACAAAACAGGGAAGCTCAACGACTTGTTGGCCATTGACGTGAATGCGTCCATCCAGAATCAATTGCTCGCAATCGCGGCGTGCGGCAATGCCAGCATCGGCCAACGCCTTCTGCAAACGTATGCCAGTCGAAGCGGCGTTCATGTGTTTGCGCTCTCTTCAGAAGAGATATGTCCATGACTGAAAAGTTTTCTATCACGACCCAGCAGTGATGCAGGCAGTCTGAATGCGCTGGCCATGGAGATCAGTAACGCAGCGAAATACGGCGTTGATTGAATGATCAACACGATGATCCAGATGGAAAGATCGGGTCCGCTGCCTAAACCTGGTGTGTGTTGCGTGACATACACCACGCCGAATGCACAGGCCCACAGTGCCAGCATCAATGTGGCTTCTTCGCGTGCTGATGACAATGCAACCATAAAGCCATGCGGCTTCGCCATCTTCGGTGTACGGAAGAACGGTTCGTTCTTGGTTACCAATCCTTTCAGTACGGCGATACCAATCGTGTGTGATAACGCCAGTCCTGCTACCGCCGCTGCAATGGTCTGACGTATGTTCGCGCCGACGCGTGTGACATACAGGTGAATCAATTTCATGATCTTGAATGCAAACAGCGTCAGCGGCAGGAATGAGAAGGTCATCAATGGCGGCTGCACATCACGAGGTGCAAACATCATCGCAACTGACCACAGGATGGCACCGGCGGTGAAGACCAGATTGAAACCATCGGCGACCCACGGCAGCCACCCTGCAAGGAAGTGATAACGCTGCCCCGCAGTTAACCCTTTATCACGTGAGAAGAGCGTATGCGTATGGGAACGTAAAATTTGCATGGCGCCATAAGCCCAGCGGAAACGTTGTTTCTTGAAGTCGATAAACGTATCGGGCATCAAGCCTCGGCCATAGCTGCGTGGAAGGTAATGGGCCTGATAGCCTTTCTCGAAAACTTTCAAGCCAAGTTCCGCATCTTCCGTAATACACCATTCTGCCCAGCCACCGACTTCTTCCAGTATCGAACGGCGAATCATGGTCATGGTGCCATGCTGAATGATGGCGTTGCGCTCGTTACGTGTAATCATGCCGATATGAAAGAAACCTTTGTACTCGGCGTAACACATGGCTTTGAACGCATTTTCATTTTCGTCGCGATAGTCCTGCGGTGACTGCACAATCGCCATGGCTGGCTCGGCAAACGATGGCACCATGCTGCGCAGCCAGTCGCGATCCACTTTGTAATCGCTGTCGATCACGGCAATGATCTCTGCATCCGCTGCTGTGTTACGCAACGCAAAATTTAACGCGCCCGCCTTGAAGCCCGCGAGTGGGCTGACATGAAAGAAACGGAAGCGATCACCCAGTAAGGCGCAGTGAGCTTCAACGGGCTTCCACACCGCGTCATCTTTAGTATTGTTATCAATCACCAGCACTTCGAAGTTGGGATAATCGAGCTGCGCCAATGCATCCAGCGTCTCGTTCAACATCTCTGGCGGTTCGTTATACGCAGGCACATGTACTGATACTTTCGGAAAGTGATTCTGATTGCTTTTGCGTGATAACGAATCTGCACGACCATGTGCTGTTACCCAATGCGCTTCGGCCCACTCATGGGCTTCCGCGAGCAATACTGCAATGACGCCCAGCATGCCAGTGATCAGGAACAAACCCACAATGACTGTGGTCACCGTCAGATATTGCTGCGAATAGTCGTACACAATCCACACTGTGATGGCGGCAATGCCATAGATCACCACAGCAAGAAAGCTGCGACCGCGATTGTGCAAGTTAGAACTGTTCAGGAAGAACAAGCTCAATACTAATGCGGCTATCACTACAGAGATGACTGCCAGTGTGTGCCACTCTGGCATGCGCACGATGGGGTGGGTGAATTCAAATTTTGGTTTGCGATCAACATCGTAAACGCCCCAATAAGCACCAACGCCACGTTCGCCAGCATCACTCTTCCATGGTTGATCAAAGGCTTCCATGATGTAGAACACGTAGCCTTC
>DATAHE010000314.1:0-2412 GCA_036263355.1 Steroidobacteraceae bacterium
TTCATCCGCAGTGCCGCAAGCTTCACCAACTTCTTCGTCTGCTACTTCTTCCCACGCTAACGCAGCTCATTAACGACGGAACAAGTGTCTCGATTGTATTACTACCATGACTAAAGCAGCAGTTATTCAGATGACATCCACAACGGATGTGCAGCGTAATCTTGATGCGGCAGCAGCATTGCTGGCACAAGCCGCGGGTGAAGGTGCAGTGCTTGCGGTATTGCCCGAAAACTTTGTCATCATGGGTAAACATGAAACAGACAAGTTTGCTGTTGCGGAAGAATTCGGACATGGCCGCGTGCAGGACTTTCTGGGCACACTAGCAAAGAAGCTGAAGCTATGGATTGTTGCTGGCACCATGCCTATCAAGGTGCCCGGAGAGACCCGCGTTGCGGCTGCATCACTGATATTCAATTCACACGGTGAATGTGTTGCACGCTACGACAAGATGCATCTAGTTGATGTTGAAGTCAGCGACGCACAGGGCACCTATCGTGAATCTGCTTCGATGGTTCCCGGTCAACAACCGGTATGCATTGATACACCCGTTGGCAAGTTGGGTATGGCCATCTGCTACGACATGCGCTTTCCCGAACTCTTCCGTTTGCTGAGCGCCAAGGGCGCGCAGTTATTCGCAGTACCTGCGGCCTTCACCGTTCCCACGGGCAGGGCGCATTGGGACGTATTATTGCGGGCACGCGCAATTGAAAATCTCAGCTTTGTTTTGGCTGCCGCGCAGGTTGGCATACATGAAAATGGCCGCGAGACCTGGGGTCATTCCATGATCATTGACCCTTGGGGTGAAGTGCTGGGTTGCAGACCAGAAGGCACGGGCGTGGTGGTGGTCGACATCAATTTGCAGCATCAGGCCGATATTCGCCGACGATTTCCGGCCCTCAATCAACGACGTTTCCGCATTGCGGAACACGACTAGCGATTGAATTCGCGCTGCCGTTCATCGCAGTAGCTTACCGATCAAGGCTTTGCATTCCATTCTTAACATGCCACAATGGCGCACCTTTAGTCACCAGTCGATCAACGCGCGGTTCGAATGGCGGAGAAAACCAAAAAAACAACGGGGCATCCGTTAAAGCCCCTCGATGCGACCAGAGGTCCAATTTCTGGGCGTTCGACATTTGTACCAGGGACAAAAAGCATATCTCAGACAATTGACCCGTCGGTGACACGTCTCGCGGTGGAGCTGTTGAAGCCCGAATTTCACGCCAGCTCCGTGGTGATTGAAGGCTGTCTGCAATCACTGCGCGAGTTGCTCTCTGTCGATGCTGTGATGGCGTTGCTGTTCGATGACGCGTCGCAAATTGTTGAGCAGGCAATCATTGCTTCTGGTCCGCGACTGACTGTGTATTCGGACTCCTTGTTGAATAAAGAAATTCCATGTCGACCATTGCTGATGGATCGACTTAGCGGTCAGCGCCTGATTGAAATCCGCGATCTTTTGCGACCTCGCGAAGAGTACGCGGAACTGGCGCAGGGCTTATCTGCGCTACGTGCCAGCTCAATTCTGATTGCCGGCCTTGTCGTTAAAGAAAAAATCGTTGGCATTATGCTCATTGCTTCTGCACGTCCACGTAGCAGTTGGGAGATGGATGCACATCTGGTGCTTAAGCTCATCTCGGCCAACTATTCTGCGGGTCTGGAAAGACAACGGTTGAATAGTGAGTTTGCCTATCTGCAGTTGCGCAATGAGCTCGCGATGAAGAGCGCGCACGATGGCTTATGGGATCTCGACTTCGAACGTAACACCTTATATCTGTCGCCTCGCTGGAAAGCCATGCTTGGTTACGCGGATGATGAATTGATTGATGTGACTGACTGGCGGCAGTTCGTGCATCCAGATGATGCCGAACAAGTCGAGTCACTACTACGTGAGCACCTCGCTGAAGAAGTTGAGTACTTCGAAAGCACGCATCGCGTGCGACATCGCAGTGGTGAGTGGCGCTGGGTCACGGCGCGCGCCAAGGCGTTGACCAATGATCAAGGTCGTCTGTTGCGACTGGTGGGCGTGGAGCTCGATATCACTGAAAACAAGTTATTCGAAGAAGCACTGTTCCGCGAAAAGGAATCTGCACAGATTACTCTGCAATCCATCGGTGATGGCGTGATCACCACGGATGCCAGCGGACAGGTCGAGTATCTGAATCCCGTTGCAGAGTCATTAACCGGCTGGAAGCTGGAAGATGCCATGGGCCGATTAATTGATGAAGTGTTCCGTGGCTTTCATGAAGAAACCTGCGAGCCACTGGAAAATCCATTGGTGGTCGCGATGCGTCGCTGTCATTCGATTAAATCGGTGCGACCAACATTGATGATTCGCCGCGATGGCAACGAGCTATATATTGAGAGCTGTGCATCACCCATTCGCGATGGCGCGGGTGAAGTGTCTGGTGGCGT
>DATAHE010000315.1:0-3348 GCA_036263355.1 Steroidobacteraceae bacterium
GGGCGCATGGCTGGTTCGCGTTGCGCGCAATCGCATTATTGATCGCTTCCGCAAGCAGCGGACCCGGCCACTGGCGGATGCGCCGATCATCGATGAAGACGGCGAGTATTTTTCCTGGGACGAGTTTCTACCTGACGCGGACGCAGGGCCAGAAGATGCGTTGATGCGGGAAACCATTCTGAAAAATATCCAGTCGGCATTGATAAACCTGACTGCAGCCCAGCGTGATGTGTTTGTTGCACATGAGCTGGACGGACAAAGCTTTAAAGAGATTTCAGATCAAACCGGCGTCAGCGTGAACACCTTGTTGTCACGCAAGCACGAGGCGATTCATGCACTGCGCAGACAACTGCAGCAGATTTACACAGATTTGTAACGAGTTACGCAGGAGAGAGATATGCATCATTCTCATCATTGGCATCGACATGGTTGGCAACGTGGCATTGGTTTTCTGGTGTTGATCGTCGCCGGTGTAGCGGCCTTCAGCTGGATCGTCATGCAGCTGTGGAATGCCGTGTTACCAGATGTGTTTGGCTGGAAGACGATTACCTACTTCCAGGCGCTGGGGTTGCTGGTACTTAGCAAGATATTTTTTGGCGGCTGGCATCGAGGTGGTCATCATGGATGCCATCATCGGCGTCATGATGGCTGGGCAAATCTCAGCGATGAGGAACGTGAAAAGTTGCGCTCAAAGTTTCGCCATGGCTGGTGTGGCATGCACGACAAACATGGTAGCGATATAAATGTGAGCGATGCAAAGCCGGGCGGTGACGCAGCATAACGAATGTCGAGAGAGCCAACTCACCAGACATTCTTCCGACATCCGTCACAACAGGGCTGCTACAGTAGCCCTGTTTTTTTATAGCTCGTACAGGTCCCCATGCCTCCCAGTCCTGATCGTCCCAAGGGAAAAACGCTGAAGCCTTTGGCTTCTTTAATTCCTTTCATCAAGCCGTATCGTAATACCCTTTTGCTTGCCGGGCTTTTTCTACTGATCGCTGCGGCGGCACAGCTTGCATTGCCAGTAGCCTTTAAACGT
Organism: Steroidobacteraceae bacterium; assembly: GCA_036263355.1. Taxonomy (GTDB): domain Bacteria; phylum Pseudomonadota; class Gammaproteobacteria; order Steroidobacterales; family Steroidobacteraceae; genus CAILZL01. The sequence goes on from DATAHE010000315.1 coordinate 1,040, forward strand.
CTGATAGACGATGGCATGGCACTGCGCGATGCAGCTACCATCAATCGTTACTTCGTGCTGTTTCTTTGTGCAGCAATTGTGTTTGGCGTTTTCGCAGCGCTGCGTTTCTACATGATCAGCTGGTTGGGCGAGAAAGTGGTTGCGGATATTCGCAGTGCGGTTTACGCGCGCATTGTGCGAATGGACCCGACATTCTTTGAAGTGACCAAGACGGGTGAAGTGCTCTCGCGTCTCACCACCGATACTACGCTGGTACAAACAGTCGTGGGCTCCAGTATCTCCATGGCATTGCGATCAATCATCACCTTGGTCGGTGCGTTGATCATGCTGATGTTTACCAGTGCTTCACTGACCATGGCCTTTGTAGTCATGCTGCCGGTGATTGTGGGACCGATGTTGATCATGGGGCGTCGCGTCCGCAAGTTATCTCGCGCGTCACAGGATCGCATCGCCGATACCAGTGCACTGGCAGATGAATCGCTGAATGCAATTCAAACCGTACAAGCCTTTCAACTGGAGCCGTTGCATGCGCGTCGATTCTCGGATGCAGTCAACGATTCTTTTGTAACTGCGGTACGTCGCGTCAGTGCCCGTTCCATACTCACCGCACTTGGCACCACGCTGGTATTTTCTGCCGTGACCTTTGTGTTGTGGATGGGTGCACACAAGGTATTGAGTAATGCGATGACCTTTGGCGAGCTGAGTCAGTTCCTGATGTATTCGGGTTACATGGCTGGTTCTGCGGCGATGCTGAGTGAAGTGTGGGGCGATGTGCAACGCGCTGCAGGTGCAACGGAGCGCTTGATTGAACTGTATGAAGCGGTGCCTGCCATCAGCGCACCAATCAGCCCGCAATTATTGCCGACAACAAGCAAGGGCGAGATTCGTTTTGATGGTGTCACGTTTAACTATCCTTCGCGTCCTGAACAATCTGCGTTGCATTCGTTTTCATTAAACGTCACGCCCGGTGAAACGGTTGCGTTGGTGGGGCCTTCGGGCGCAGGGAAGAGCACGGCGTTGCAATTGCTGTTGCGTTTCTATGATCCTCAACAAGGACATATCCTGATTGATGGCGTTGATATCGCGACTGCCGATCCCGCCGATGTACGCAAACGCATCGCACTGGTTCCGCAGGACACAGTGTTATTCGGCACGACGGCGCGTGAAAATATCCGTTATGGTCGCAGTACTGCAACTGATGCAGAGATTGAATCCGCAGCGCGTGCTGCGGCAGCGCATGAGTTCATCATGCAGTTACCACAGGGCTACGACACTTATCTGGGTGAACGCGGCACTCGTTTGTCTGGTGGGCAGCGACAACGTATTGCCATTGCACGTGCCATTCTGCGTGATCCACCGATTCTTCTTCTTGATGAGGCCACCAGTGCGCTGGATGCCGAGAGCGAACGTCTGGTTCAGGAAGCGCTGGAAAAGTTAATGCAGAATCGCACCACCATTGTGATTGCACATCGTCTTGCGACTGTACTGAAAGCGGATCGCATTGCCGTGATGGATTGTGGCCAGATTGTTGCAATCGGCAAGCACGAAGAATTGATCAATAGCAATCCGTTGTATGCACGACTTGCGCAGCTGCAGTTTGGGGAGGGGCAATACTAAAGCGTTGCAAAAAAATCGCTGCTGAAGCGCTAACAAAAATTTGTCAGGCATTGCAGCAATCATTTCGGTCGCGTTCTATAGAAAGGGTTGCTCAGTCGAGACAAAGCTACTACGATCTGCCTCAAGAAAACCCTCGCCAAAACTAGAACTATTTAGGACAATTGATTATGAAAATATCGAAGAGGCTTGTAGTCATTGCGTTTGGCATATTCATGTCGCGCTTCTGTTTAGTCGCTGTCGCCCAGACGCCGCCTCCAAGTGGAGGAGGATTTGGTGGTGCAGATACGACCGGCGGTCTGATGCTTGAAATCGACGCTGTGAGAGAGCAGGATTTGCAGATTAAGAGAATGGAAGCAGAGGCTCGACAGAAGAACAAGGCGCAAGCGCGCACGGACGTGGAAGATATCATCGCCTCCACAGGATTATCCTGCCGCGTCAGGAACGCTGAGCTCGTTGGTGTGGGCGAAATGATGGAGAATGGAAAGAAAGTCCCGACGCGTATCTATGAAGTCGCTTGCGTTGACGGTGTGGGGTACATACTTCAGCCGCAGGGTGGTCAGCAACCACGCATTGTTTCGTGTTTTGAAGCATCGGTCCTGTCATCAAGCAGCAAAGCGAAACCTGGTTCTGCTTTCTCGTGTCAGTTACCGGAAAATGCAGATATTAAGGCTAACGCAGCGTTCTTGTTGTCC
>DATAHE010000316.1:0-3135 GCA_036263355.1 Steroidobacteraceae bacterium
GGCATTTCGGTTTCGGCAATGGCCATTTCCTTGTGGCCCCAGTCGGCTTGCGACATGTCCTTGACGTAGTAGTCAGTGAAATTTTTCGAGACAACAGCGTTCATACACTTCTCCAATAAATAAAAAATAAATTAGAGAGCGCCGTTGAACAGTCGGGTCACTTATCGAGCCTGGCTGGTCTCTTACAGACCTGCTGCAGCGCTCCTCGATCAGTGAGCCATCAAACAATCACTTCACACCAAGGCTGAAACATATTCAGCATGGTCTATTGGTAGTTAAGTCCATTCAAAGCCGTAAAAACAAGGATGTTTTTATCGGAGTCTCCAGGGACGGATTTACGACGTCTTTGCAATGGGATTGGCTACCAATACACCATGCAAAAACGTCGTTATTCAATTACAGCTTCGCATCCTTACGCAGTGCTTCTGCCCGGTCCGTCTTCTCCCATGAGAATGCCGTAAATTTAACCGACTTGTCGGACGGATTCGACATTTGTACCGGTGTGCGGCCGAAGTGACCATAAGATGCCGTGGCCTGATACATGGGATGCAACAGATCCAGCATCTTGATGATGCCGTAGGGGCGCAGATCAAAGTGGGCGCGTACCAGCTTCTCGATCTTCGCATCAGGCAGCTTGCCAGTGCCGAAAGTCATTACGGTAATGGAAGTAGGTTCTGCAACACCAATCGCGTACGAAACTTGTACTTCGCAGCGATCTGCCAGTCCGGCAGCAACAATGTTCTTGGCTACATAGCGTGCAGCGTATGCCGCTGAGCGATCAACCTTGGAAGGGTCTTTACCAGAGAAAGCACCGCCGCCGTGACGAGCCATGCCACCGTAGCTATCCACAATAATCTTGCGACCAGTCAAACCGCAGTCGCCCACGGGACCACCAATCACAAACTTGCCGGTTGGGTTGATATGAATTTTCTTGTCCGAAACCTTGCTGAACCATGTCTTCGGCAGAACGGGACGCAGGATTTCTTCAATCACCGCTTCGCGCAGGTCTTTGTACTTGATGTTGGGATCATGCTGCGTAGATAGCACCACCGCATCAATGCCCACTGCCTTGTCGTTCTCATAACGCAGCGTGACCTGGCTCTTTGCGTCGGGGCGCAGCCATGGCAACACGCCTTTCTTGCGCACTTTTGCCTGACGCTCCACTAAGCGGTGAGCGTAGTGAATCGCAGCAGGCATCAGTTCTTTGGTTTCGTTGCAGGCGTAGCCGAACATCAAGCCCTGATCGCCAGCACCTTGTTCTTCAGGCTTTTTACGATCTACGCCTTGATTGATGTCGGGCGATTGCTTGCCGATCAAGTTCAGCACACCGCAAGTCGCACCATCAAAACCCACATCGCTGGAGTCGTAACCAATGTCCAGAATCACTTTGCGGGTCAGGGCTTCCAGGTCGATCCAGGCGCTGGTGGTAATTTCACCGGCCACAATCGCAACACCGGTTTTCACCATGGTTTCGCAGGCAACACGAGCTTTGACGTCTTGCGCAAGAATGGCGTCCAACACGGCATCGGAAATCTGGTCTGCAACTTTGTCTGGATGGCCTTCAGATACGGATTCAGAGGTAAACAGGTAACCGCTTGACATGGTTCTAGATATTCCTTGACGAGTGTTGTTTCGATTGAGGTGCAAGGCCTTCCTGTTCGGGACGGACGCAAGCGGTGCGCACCTTATCAAAAATGCAGAAAAATGTCTGAACTATGTAAGACCAAGTGGGGGAATGACCGCTGTTTGCCGTCCATGATCCAAAACAAATCATGAGTTTTTTAACTGACCAGATCACAAACTTGCATTTGCCCTGACACCCCGGCTGATGGAGAATACACGGCTCTAATTAGCTTTCAGGGTTAACGTTCCCATGTCCCAAAACACTGCCGCCACGCCAGACCGCCGCACGCTTGCCAACGCCATCCGTTTTCTTTCCATGGATGCGGTTCAGCAAGCCAACTCCGGGCATCCCGGCGCACCCATGGGCATGGCGGATATTGCACAAGTATTATGGGCTGATCATCTGCAACACAATCCTGCAAATCCGGAATGGCCTAATCGTGATCGCTTTGTACTGTCGAATGGTCACGGTTCAATGTTGTTGTACTCGTTGTTGCACCTGACTGGTTATCCACTTTCGATTGATGAGATTAAACGCTTCCGTCAATGGGGTTCACACACAGCCGGCCATCCCGAAATCGACAGGCATCTTGGTATCGAGACAACCACTGGCCCTCTCGGTCAAGGTTTGTCGAATGCAGTGGGTATGGCGCTGGCTGAAAAATTACTCGCTACGCAATTCAATAAACCCGGTTTCAATATTGTTGATCATCACACCTATGTATTCATGGGTGATGGCTGCTTGATGGAAGGCATCTCGCACGAAGTATGTTCACTGGCTGGCACACTCAAGCTCGGCAAGTTGATTGGCTTCTATGATGACAACGGCATTTCCATCGATGGTGAAGTGCACGACTGGTTTACCGATGACACACCAAAGCGCTTTGAAGCTTATGGCTGGCACGTGGTGCGCGCCGTTGATGGTCACAATCCTGCTGCGATTGAGCAGGCTATTCAGGAATCAAAGTCGGTCACAGATCGGCCATCACTGATCTGCTGCAAAACAATCATCGGCTTCGGTGCACCGAACAAGCAGGGCACGGAGGCAACACACGGTGCAGCACTGGGGGTTGAAGAAGTCGCCGCTGCTCGCAAGAACCTTAACTGGCCTTATCCTGCATTTGAAATTCCTGCGGATATCAAAGCTGGATGGGATGCAACTGCTGCAGGTAAAGCACGCGAAGCAAAGTGGCAAGAACTGTTCAATGCCTATGCGAAACAGCATGCTGATCTTGCCGCTGAATTTACTCGTCGCGTCAAAGGCACATTGCCAGCCAACTTCAAATCAGTGCTGGATGCATATATCAGCAAGACCAACGAAGCAGCGCCTTCGATTGCCACACGTCAATCATCGCAACAGGCATTGAATGCCATTGGTCCAACGTTACCCGAGTTCCTCGGTGGTTCTGCCGACTTGACCGGTTCGAACAATACCAACCGCAAAGACACTCGCTCTGTCACACCAAAAGACTTCACTGGTAATTACCTGCACTACGGTGTGCGTGAGTTCGG
>DATAHE010000317.1:0-2168 GCA_036263355.1 Steroidobacteraceae bacterium
CGCATGCTATCGCCGGGTGTTTTGGTACGTGAACCGACTGCAATCGCAACACGATCAGGCCCCAATCTAAAACGAAAATAGTTGGGATGATCATCGCCGATGTAATCGAACACCTGTTGTGGCGGAGCTTTCAGCTCCACAACAACTTCGGTTGCAGTGATGGGTAAGCATTTGCCTGCGCGAATAAAGAATGGCACGCCTTGCCAGCGCCACGAGTCGATGTACATTTCAACCGCAACATAAGTTTCCACTCGTGAATCTTTGGCCACACCGGGTTCATCGCGATAGCCCTTGAACTGACCGCGAATCAATCGATCTTCAGTCAGTGGTCGCAATGCGCGCATGACTTTGGAACGTTCATCACGCAATGGTTCGGGACCTTTGCCTGCGGGTGGTTCCATTGCAACGTGGGCAACCACTTGTAACAAGTGATTCTGCACGACATCGCGCAGTGCACCGACTTCCTCATAAAACTTGCCGCGTCCTTCAATTCCGAAGTTTTCGGCCATGGTGATCTGTACGCGTTCGATGTAGTTGCGATTCCAGATAGGTTCCAGAAATGAATTGGCGAAACGGAAGTACAACAGATTGAGCACCGATTCTTTGCCGAGATAGTGATCAATACGGAAAGTGTCTTTCTCGTCAAACACAGCTTCCAGCACCTTATTCAATTCCAGCGCTGAAGCGAGATCACGGCCGAAAGGCTTCTCCACAATGACGCGTGCACCTTCAGCGCAACCAGAGTCACCCAGCCCTTTCACGACAGTGGGAAACAAACTCGGTGGAATGGCGAGATAGTGCAGTGGGTGTGCGGCCTTGCCTAAGGTCTTGCGCAGGTTGGAAAACGTTTCCGGCTCTTGATAATTACCGCGCACGTAATGAAGTCGTGATGCCAGTTTCGAATACAGCTCGGCATCAAAATCATCTCCGTATTGCTTAATACCCGATGCCGCGTGTTCACGCAGTTGCTCATCGGTCCAGTCCGATGACGCAACACCAATGATAGGCATGTCCAGCGGTGCAACGCTGTTATCGCGCATGGTGCGAACAAACATGGAATACACAGCGGGAAATATCTTCTTATGCGCCAGATCGCCGCTCGCCCCGAACAAAACCAGAGCATCGGATTTGATAATGGATTCTTTCACTCATTCACTCCGGTAGCAGTTTCAAATGCCTTGCACAATAGAACTGGCGAGGCCTGACGTCACTTGAAGATTTACTTCTTCGTATGCTGTTCCTGATGTCCACCAAACTGATTGCGCAACGCAGATAGCATCTTGTTGGCATAATTGCTTTGTCCCTGCGAATCGAAACGTTCAAACAATGCAGCTGATAATGTTGGCATGGGAATACCAAGATCAATCGCTGCATGCAAAGTCCATCGTCCTTCACCCGAGTCAGAAACACGACCCGCAAAGCCACTCAATTGTGGGTCAGCGTCTAACGCTTGTGCAGCCAGATCAAGCAACCACGAACGTACGACACTGCCGTGTCGCCAGAGTTCGGCAATGGCCGGTATGTCCAGTTTCATCTGATAATTTTCCGGTGAATCCAGCGGTGCGGTTTCGGCGTTGACCGCTTGCGTTTGCAAACCCTTATCTGCGTGCGCAAGCAAGTTAAAACCTTCGGCATAGGCTGCCATCAATGCATATTCAATACCGTTGTGAACCATCTTGACGAAGTGACCTGCACCGACAGGACCGCAATGTAGATAACCTTTCTGCGCTGAGTTCTGGTTCGCGTCGGGTGCGCCTTGTGCCAATGCTTCGAACAATGGTGTCGCTTGTTTCACTGCGGAAGCGTTACCACCGATCATCAGGCAGTAACCTTCACGCAAACCCCACACGCCACCACTGGTGCCCACATCGATAAATTCGATACCACGTTGTTGCAAACGCTTTGCATGCTGAATGCCCTGACGATAGTCGGAGTTGCCGCCATCAATCAGCACATCACCCGCTTGCAGTAACGGAGTGAGTGTCTCAATGGTCGCAGGCACAATGGCGGCAGGAATCATCAACCAGATGGTGCGTGGCGCTTTCAGTTGCTTGACCATATCCTGCAACGATTCCGCTGCGATGGCGCCGTCGGTAACCAGTGCGGCGCGAGCTGCGGGATTGACGTCGAACACCACACATTGATGCTGGTTACGCATCAGGCGTCGA
>DATAHE010000318.1:0-12595 GCA_036263355.1 Steroidobacteraceae bacterium
GCAGCAACGTGAGCCGCAAGTAAACCCTGGGCCGCGAATGGAACCGCCAAGGTCAATGGCTCCTCCGCCTTCACCGCCACCACAGAACGATCCTCCTCCGAGCAATTCATCCGACAAAAATCGTGGTGGTGGCCACGACCGGCATCCACCTGATCGTCGTGAAATACGCTAAGAAGATTTTGTTGGTGATGACATGAATTTCTCATGTCATCACCACTGCTGTACTGCACGAGTAACGTTATTTACCGATGCAGAAGGTGCTGAATATCCGCCCGAGCAAGTCGTCGGAACTAAACTCGCCGGTAATTTCACTCAACTGTTGCTGCGCTAACCGCAATTCCTCTGCACATAATTCACCGGCCTGCTTATTCATCAAACTATCTTGTGCCTGTTGCAAATGATCGCGTGCACGTTGCAAGGCATCAAGGTGACGGCGACGCGCTAAGAATAAACCCGACTCGGTGTTGCTGAAACCAGCGATTTGTTTTAGATGCTGGCGCAATTCATCAATGCCAAGGTTTTTACTTGCTGAAACGAACAAGGCGAAATGCTGTTCGCTATTGTACTGCTGAGACATGGCGTCAATGAGATCGCACTTGTTCATCAGCACCGTTGCTCCCACCTTCTTTGGCAACGTGCTCAGCGACGTTGATAGCTGTTGAGCATCGTAGTTCGATGCATCCACTACATACAGCACATGATCCGCTTTGCGAATTTCCTGATGCGCCCGCTTGATACCTTCTGCCTCCACTCGATCCGATGTTTCGCGTAACCCGGCTGTGTCTAGAATGTGAACGGGCATGCCATCAATCAGAATGCGTTCGCGCAATACGTCACGCGTTGTGCCCGGAACATCGGTGACGATGGCTGCTTCATAACCGGCAAGACAGTTAAGAATGCTGGACTTGCCTGCATTGGGTTTGCCAGCGATGACCACATTCAAGCCTTCGCGTAACGCACTACCAGATTGCGCCTGCTGCTGAATCTCCGTGCATAGCGTCAGCGCATGTCGTAATCGCTGAATAAGCACTTGATCCTGCATCAGATCAAGTTCCTCATCGGGAAAATCAATGGCTGCTTCCACATGCATTCGTGCGTTGATTACCGCTTCGGTCAAATCGTGCAAACGTTGCGAGAACTCACCTTGCATCGAGCGCATGGCTGCACGAGCTGATTGCGCCGACTCTGCGCTGATCAAATCTGCAATCGCTTCTGCTTGAACAAGATCCAGCTTGTCATTGAGAAAAGCGCGACGACTGAACTCACCAGGTTCGGCCAACCGAGCGCCGAGTTGCAGTATCCGCTTTATCAAAAGATCCATCACGACAGGACCGCCATGTCCCTGTAGCTCAAGAACATCTTCACCGGTGAATGAAGCGGGCGCTGCGAAGAAGATGGCTAGGCCAGTATCAATAATGGAATTTGCTTCATCTTTGAAGCGCTGCAACGTAGCTTGGCGTAGAGCAGGTATACAGCCGAGCAGCGATAACGCAATGTTGCTGCTCAGCTTGCCAGAGATACGAATGATACCGACACCACCTTTACCGGGCGGAGTTGCAATCGCAACGATGGTGTCGTATTCGCTATTGGCCATGACTCAGGCCGCGTCGTCTGCTAGCTCTTGCGGGCTTGAGTGTCGGCCGCTACCAGCTTGTTGATGCGCCACTGCTGCAATGCCGACACAATCGTATTCGTAATCCAGTACAACAGCAGACCTGCTGGGAACCATGCCATCATTACGGTCATGACAATGGGCATGAATGCCATGATCTTTGCCTGTGTAGGATCAACCTGCGGCGGATTCACTTTGAACTGCACGAAGTTCGCGATGCCCATGATGACGGGCAAAATAAAGTAAGGATCGCGCGCGGAAAGATCATTGATCCAGCCGAAGAATGGCGACTGATGCATCTCAGCACTTTCCAGCAGTACCCAGTAGAAGCCCATGAAAAAAGGCATTTGAATCAACATCGGCAAGCAGCCAGCAACTGGATTAATTTTTTCCTTGCGATACAGCTCCATCGTTGCCCGGCCCAACTGTTCACGGTCATCTTTGTAACGCTCTTGCACCGCTTTAAGCTTCGGTGCCAACGTCCGCATCTTTGCCATTGAACGACCACTGGATGCAGTCAACCAATAGAACGCTAATTTGATCAACAGCGTAACGATGATGATGTCGACACCCCAGTTGCCCGTCGCTTTATGCACGAACTGCAGCAAGCGAAATAACGGCTGAGCTATCAAGTACAGCGTGTTGAAGTCAGTCGTACGTTGCAGTTCTGCACCGGTTGTCATCAGCTGTTCTTGGAGCTTTGGACCAACGAATAGTTTTTCTGAGAATGTTTTGCTTTGATTTGGATCAACAGATATAACCGAGCTGCGTGCGAGCAACGCGAAGTCGGCGTGATCATCGTTTTTCAAAGTATAGTCATAGCGTGTGTCACTGGAAGGCACGGCTGCAACAACAAAGTGATGTTGCAGAGCAGCCATCCATCCACCAGCAAAGGAGTTTTGATAGTTACGATATTTATCAGAGGTGATGTCAAGTTTCTGATACTTGCTGCCGTCGTACACTGCAGGCCCTCGATAGGACATGGTCTCGGCATTGAACATCGAGCGCTTCACTGCAGGATCGTGGCGATAAAGTTCGATGTACGACGCTGCCTGCCAGGCTGCGGCACTGTTATTGATGACCGAGTACCGAACCTCAATCGCATAGCTACCGCGATGAAAGATAAAAGACTTGGTTACGTCGACGCCTTGTCCGTCTGACCATTTCAGATCAACAACCAGTTCATCCTTGTCTTGTGCAAGTTGATAGTTGCTTGCTGCAGTCGTGAATAATGCTTGATGACTGGGTGCCGTTGATTGATTGGCGGCAGAAAGTCCGGAACGAATGGCAAAGAAATTGTCAGGTCGATCACTTAGCAATTCTACTGGCGTGTTGGGTTCGTCCTTGCTCTTTGCATACTTGAGCAGGTCGGCCCGCTCTAAATCTCCACCACGAGTGTTGAGATCAATGTCGAGCACATCCGTGACGACATGAATTTTGCTGCCTGTAACTTTTGAAGGTTCAACAACGGCTGTTACGGGAACTGAGGTACTACTGCTGCTTGCTGACGAAACCAGCGGCGGTACTGAATCATCTAATGTCCGGACCACCGGGTTTGAAGTGGAAACCTGTTCAATAGGCGCTGGATAATCGCGTTGCCAGTTAAGAACATTGAACCACACCAATACAGCCAAGATGCCCCAAAAAATTATTCGCTTGTTATCCATGGATATCTTTTATAGCAGAAGAAGGAAAGTTATTAGCTGGTGTCGTTGGTGGTACGGGATCGTAACCACCAGCGTTCCAGGGATGACAACGACAGATACGTCGTACGCTTAGTAGCAGACCCTTGGAAGTACCGTGAGCTACAAGTGCCTGACGCGCGTAGCAGGAACAGCTGGGATGAAAGCGGCAGTTGCTACCAAGCAATGGACTCAGCGCATAGCGATAACCGTCAATCAACCAAATCAATGCGCGCCGCATCGTTTCACCACGTTGTTCCAATGTTGGGTCAGGCTATTGCGCAGCTCATCGTTGGTAGCGTTGCGTGCACCTGAGCGGGTGTTGACAACAATATCGACTGGCGGAAGGTCGGCGCAATTCAATCTGAAGGAGTCGCGAATGATACGTTTAATCCGGTTTCGATTCACAGCATTCCCGACGCTTCGTGAGGATACCGAGAGTCCGAGACCCGCCGATGGCTTTCCACTCGATTTGGCTAGCACCATGAAGTAGGCGTCGCCAAACTTGCGGCCCTTCTGATAGACCGCATCAAATTGAGGTTTATGAACGAGTCTCTGTGCCCGGGAAAATTTTGGCACTTGTCATCTGGATCGGTCGGGATAGAGAATCTTGCTGCGGCTGTATGCGACGACAGCTTATACGCAGAGGCGCTTGCGACCCTTTGCGCGACGACGTGCTAATACCAAACGTCCACCCTTGGTGGCCATTCGGGCACGGAATCCATGGACTCGCTTACGATGCAAATTGCTTGGCTGATATGTACGTTTCATCGGTATTTCCTCGTGCGACAAGGCACGCAGCCAAGTCCGGTGAAAATGAGGGCGGGAAGGGTACGGACCGGCATGCCCAGTGTCAAGGATTTTGCCGTCATAGATAAAACTTCGGCGTCTGGCGCTGAAACTTCCCTGTGGATAAGTTGGAACTCGCCGGTATACTGGGCGTTCGTACGAATGTACGGTTAAGAATTACTATTGCCGAGTACCCGCGTTGCAAACCTCTTTATGGAATCGTTGTTTGTTGTTGCTTGAGGCAGAAATGCCAGAACAGCAGTTCAACACGTGGGTGCGGCCCCTACAGGCAGTTGCGGATGGAAACGTGGTACGGCTGTTTGCGCCTAACCGATTTGTTCTGGAATGGGTGTCTGAGCATGTGATGCCCAGAGCAAACGAACTCATCGCCAAATTGGTACACGGTTCAGAGGCGGCAGCACCGCACTTGCATATTGAGATAGGCTCGAAGCCAGCTTTGCTGACGGCGGAATCTGGCGTTAGCTCAATCTCCGCAGCTCCACTGCCGGTCATCCGCAGATCGTCGATGTTTTCGAATCTGGGTGGGAAGTTGAACCCGGATTTTACCTTCGCCAATTTTGTCGAAGGCAAAAGCAATCAGCTGGCCAGAGCCGCAGCACAACAAGTTGCTGAGAACCCTGGGAGGGCCTACAACCCTTTGTTCATTTACGGCGGTGTCGGTTTAGGTAAAACGCATCTCATGCATGCTGTAGGAAACACCATCAGGGAGAGAAATCCGGTGGCACGGATCGCGTACGTTCATTCCGAAAGATTTGTCGGTGACATGGTTAAGGCTTTACAGCACAACAGCATCAATGAGTTCAAATCCGCCTATCGATCACTGGACGCGTTGCTGATTGACGATATTCAGTTTTTTGCCGGAAAGGATCGCTCTCAGGAAGAGTTCTTTCACACGTTCAACGCATTATTTGAAGCTCAACAACAGATTATCCTGACATGCGACCGGTACCCAAAGGAAGTCGATGGCCTCGAGGAACGTCTGAAATCGAGATTTGGTTGGGGCTTGACCGTCGCGGTGGAACCGCCCGAGCTGGAAACAAGCGTTGCGATCTTGATGAGTAAAGCAGCATTAGGGCATGTTGCTTTGCCTGAAGATGTGGCGTTTTTTGTTGCAAAGCGCATTCGCTCAAATGTCCGGGAGTTGGAAGGCGCATTACGTCGAGTGGTCGCGAACTCCCAATTCACGGGACATGCAATTGACCTGGACTTCGCAAAAGACACCCTCAAGGATTTACTCGCTCTTCAAGATCGACTAGTCACGATCGAAAACATCCAGAAAACTGTTGCTGAGTACTACAAAATCAGGGTGGCCGATTTACACTCCAAGCGTCGAAACCGGTCTATTACTCGACCGCGACAAATGGCAATGGCGCTGGCGAAGGAATTGACGACCCATAGTTTGCCGGAAATAGGTGATGCCTTCGGGGGTCGCGATCATACAACCGTCCTTCATGCTTGTAAGGTTGTCAAAGCTCTGCGGGAGTCCGACACGCGCAGCCGTGAGGAGTACCAAAACTTGTTGAGAACACTGACTAGTTGAAGTGTATTCTCTGTGGATAAATTGTAGATAGCGCGAGTGATACATTTATCCACAGGTTAGCTACAAACGGTCCTAAGGATACCAAGAGAAGATCACATCTGTTTTCGTTACTATAAATTGATGATTAATATGGGTATTATTGGATTACCCACAGATAAACCTGTCAGTAGTAATAACAGTAATATTTATATATAAGACTTTCTTAAGATTAAGAGATCCGGTGAAAACATGAAGTTTAGTGCTGTACGCGATGCCATTCTTGCTCCTCTGCAAGCGGTGACCGGCGTGGTGGAGAAACGCCAGACAATGCCGGTATTGGCAAATGTCCTGCTAGTCGGGAAAAATGGAAAGCTTAGTGTTACAGCGACTGATCTGGAAGTTGAGCTCTCATCGGAGGGTGATGTCACTTTGCTGGAGGAAGGGGAGATTACTGTTCCTGGTAGGAAACTATTTGACATTATTAAGGCGCTGCCGGAGAAAGCTGAAATTTCGTTTTCCTTGGAAGGGGAAAGAGGGATAGTCAAGTCTGGGAAGAGTCGTTTTGTTCTGACAACGCTTCCAGCATCGGAGTTTCCGTCTACCGAAAATATAGATATAAAACAAAGAGTTAGTATCAAGCAAAGTGAATTAAAGCTTCTCTTGGAAAAGACTCACTTTTCCATGGCTCAACAGGACGTTCGCTACTATCTAAATGGATTGTTGTTTGAACTGAGCGATAAGCAAGTGAGATTGGTGGCTACCGATGGGCATCGGCTTGCACTAGCCGAAGCGACGATTCAGCAGGCTATTGGCACTGCTCTGCAGGTAATTCTTCCAAGAAAGGGTGTTTTGGAGTTGCAACGCGTGTTGACCGGCGAAGGTGACGTCGAGCTAGCAATCGGTACAAACCATATGAAGGTCAGTGTTGGAGGGGTCAAATTTACGTCTAAATTAATTGACGGTCGTTTTCCTGATTACAATCGGGTTATTCCTACTGATCCTAATCGCATTGTTGCAACCAATCCTCAGGTTGTTCGCAGTGCGCTTCAGCGGGCAGCCATTCTCTCGAACGAAAAGTATCGTGGCATTCGGCTGACGCTTAAATCTGGTGCGGTGTTGTTACAAGCTCACAATCCGGAGCAGGAAGAGGCTGAAGAGGAAATAGAGGTTAAGTATGACGGTGAGCCAATGGAAATTGGTTTTAATGTTAATTACTTGCTCGAGGCATTGAATGCGGTGGATGGTGATCAGGTCGAGCTTGGGTTTATTGATGGTAATAGTAGTTGTCTAATAAAGGCACCGGGCGCCGTTAACGCACGATATGTGGTGATGCCGATGCGGCTCTAATCTCGCGTTACCGAGCAAACAATTGATTCTTAAGCGACTTGAGCTGACCAATTTCCGGTGCATCACGCAAGCTGATATCGAACTTGACTCTGGGCGTAATGTGATTGAAGGGCCGAACGGTGCAGGGAAGACTAGTATTCTAGAAGCTGTGTTTCTTTTGGGTTCTGGGCATTCTTTCAAATCCTCAGCGATGGACGCGCTTATTCAAAGTTCTACTAGTGAATTTACTGTTGTTGGCAGATTCTCTGATCCTGTTACCTCATTGATCACGATAGGTCTTCGCTGTAGCTCGAATGCTCGGGAAACCCGAATCAATGGCGAAGACGCAAAAGGCCTAGCTAGTTTGGCGAAGATTTTTCCGGTTCAAGTCATAGACCCCGAAATTCACCAGTTGCTCGAGGATGGTCCCCGACGTCGCCGCATGTTCTTGGATTGGGGAGTGTTCCACGTGGAACAGTCTTTTCACGAATCGTGGCGGCGTTTTAATCGGGCTTTGAAGCAACGGAATGCTCAGCTCAAGTCCGGAAAGTCAAACTTTGGCGTGTGGGATATCGAACTCGCTGTGCATGGTCTCGCCGTTACTCAGTTTCGGCAGATGTATATTCAATCATTTGCCGCATTCCTGACGGATGTGGGTAGAAGGCTTTTAAGGGCTGAGATTTCTATCGAGTACTCGCAAGGCTGGAGAAAGAATATAGCCTTCTCCGAGGCGCTAACCGAGAGTCGCCTTCGCGACCAGCAACGCGGCACCACCACCGTCGGGCCACATAGGGCAGATCTTGTGCTTAAAATGGAAGGTAATATTGCTAAGGACCGTGTCTCTCGCGGTCAGCAGAAAATGCTTGCCTGCTGTTTGATACTTGCTCAACAACTGCATCGAGCCTCTCTTTCGACGCAGTCGGCATGTTTGCTTCTTGACGATCCGGCTGCCGAGTTGGATGTGGATAATCTGGGGAGATTGTTGGACTTAGTGGGCGAATTGCCAGTGCAGCTTATTGCCACCACTGTAAATTCCGCCAACCTATCTTTGTTCAAAAATGCAAAAAAGTTCCACGTGGAACACGGTTCCGTAAAAGCGGTGGCATAATGCCGCACCTTAAAATTGGATGACACCTATGACTGAAGTTCCACCTAATGATGGCGTCTACGATTCCAGCAAAATCAAGGTATTAAAGGGATTGGACGCAGTACGCAAGCGTCCTGGAATGTACATCGGTGACACCGACGACGGCAGTGGTCTTCACCATATGGTCTTCGAGGTGCTCGACAACTCCATTGATGAGGCACTGGCTGGCCACTGCGACAAAATAACCGTTACGGTGCACGCAGATCAGTCCGTGACTGTGAGTGATAATGGCCGTGGAATTCCTGTGGATATCCATCCGGAAGAAGGTGTTTCGGCCGCTGAAGTGATCATGACAGTGCTGCATGCGGGCGGCAAATTTGACGATAGTTCCTACAAGGTGTCGGGAGGTCTTCACGGCGTAGGAGTCTCGGTTGTCAACGCCCTTTCGGAATATCTCCTTCTGACGATCCATCGTGATCAACAAACCTATCAACAGGAATATCGGCTCGGCGATCCGCAAGCTCCTCTGGCACCTATCGGTTCTTCCGACAAGCGTGGCACCACCATCCGATTTAAGCCAAGCGCGACGATATTTACACACATTGAGTTCAACTACGACGTGCTTGCAAAACGCATTCGGGAATTATCTTTTTTGAATTCCGGTGTCCGTATTGAATTGATTGATGAGCGCGACGATAAGCGCGAAGAGTTTTTCGCCGAGGGTGGACTTAAGGAGTTCGTAAAACATTTGAATCGCACAAAGACTGCCATTCACTCTACGCCGTTCTACTTCCGAGTAGAGCATGGCCCAGTCGCTGTTGAGCTAGCCATGCAGTGGAATGACTCCTATCAAGAGAGCATGTACTGCTACACGAACAATATTCCGCAGAAGGACGGGGGCACACACCTCGCAGGCTTTCGTGCTGCGTTGACCAGAACAATGAACGGATACATCGAGCGGGAGTTCTCAGCGAAGGAGAAATTTGCCACAACCGGGGACGACGCTAGAGAGGGTCTCACGGCAATTCTGTCTGTGAAGATGCCAGATCCGAAGTTCTCGTCTCAAACCAAAGACAAACTGGTTTCATCCGAAATCAAATCCATTGTGGAACAATCGGTCGGCGACAAACTGGACGAGTTCTTGCTCGAAAACCCGCAGAACGCGCGGGCAATTGCCGAGAAAGTCGTCGATGCTGCGCGCGCTCGTGAAGCCGCTCGCAAGGCCCGGGAAATGACTCGTCGTAAAGGTGCTCTCGATATCGCTGGACTCCCCGGCAAGTTGGCGGATTGCCAAGAAAAGGATCCCGCGCTATCTGAAATGTTTTTGGTCGAGGGTGATTCCGCAGGCGGTTCTGCAAAGCAAGGGCGTGATCGCCGCACCCAAGCAATCTTGCCGTTGAAGGGGAAAATCTTGAATGTGGAAAAAGCACGATTCGATAAGATGCTTTCTTCTGCAGAAGTGGGAACTCTTATCACAGCATTAGGTTGCGGAATCGGGGCTGATGACTTTGATGTTGCAAAGCTTCGCTATCATAGAATTATCATCATGACCGACGCCGACGTAGACGGATCCCACATCCGTACGCTGCTACTCACCTTCTTCTACCGGCAGATGCCCCAGCTGATCGAGCGTGGACACATCTATATTGCCCAACCTCCTCTCTACAAGGTAAAGAAGGGGAAGTCAGAACTTTATGTTAAAGACGACAACGAACTAAACGATCTGTTGTTGAAGTCAGCTACCGATAACAGTGCTCTGCACGCCGACAGGCACACCGCTCCGCTTACAGGTACAGCTATCGATGCACTACTCCGTCAGTGGACTGACGTTCAAAACATCATCAGGCGGTCAGCTCGTCGCTATGACCAACGTGTGCTGGAGCAGATGCTTTATGTTCCGGAAGTAACGTTAGCGTTACATGATGATGTGGAGTGGTTGAAGAGCTGGGCCTCAAAGCTGGAACATGATCTAAACGCTGACGATGCTATACGTCGTTACCAGATCAGCGTCGAACTCCAAGGAACCCAGCCCAACTTGTCTATTACCCGCATTGAACATGGCGTAAGCAATACCAAACAACTGCATCGCGAGTTTTTCGAATCCGCTGAGTACCGGCGTATCGCAGATCTGGGTAAAGCGCTAGTGGGTTTGGTAAACGAGGGCGCATACGTAACCAAAGGCGAATCACAGCACGATGTATCGAGCTTTAAACAAGCGATGAACTGGTTGCTTGATCAGGCGCGTCGTGGCCAGACCATCCAGCGCTATAAGGGGCTAGGTGAAATGAACCCGGAACAATTATGGGAAACAACCATCAATCCAGCCACGCGTCGTTTGATTCAAGTACGGATTGAAGATGCACAAGGCGCTAACGAAATCTTCGCAACGTTGATGGGAGATCAAGTAGAGCCGCGAAGGGAATTCATTGAGAAAAACGCGCTGTCTGTCTCCAATCTTGATATTTGATATCGATCGATACTGGTTTCTCAATTCGATCTTTTTTGCATTTGTCAGACAAAACTGGGGAGCAAATCCATTGTTCACCAGTCTGATGACCCGGATAAACCGTGGCAGCGTTGAAGTATGTGATCTTCGTCCGTAAGCCGGACGAAGCTTAAATGCACGCTGACCCTGTTTCCGTTTCGATAACAAAGACTCGCATAGTTGGGTTGCGAGTCGAGGTCAAACAAATGCGCTCAGTCATAACAACTTCAATTCTTGCCATCATAAGTAGAGTCATGAAAAAAACATCGGGCCTGCTCATGGTGGGATCGATATGGACATTCATTCTGACATTTAGTGTCATCGCATGGTCTCAGCCGCTCCACGCAGAATCATTTTATCCAATTCGCCCGGACGATCCACGCGCAGTGGACTTCACCGAGCAAGCGTTCGGCGCACATGCCGACGGTGTGGGCGATGATACCGACGCACTTCAACAGGCCATTAACCGAGTTCAAGAGACCACGGGCGCTGGCGTTGTACTAATTCCTGAAGGCCGGTATCGCTTAAGCAAAACGGTCTATGTTTGGCAGGGCATTCGTTTGCTGGGCTATGGAGCAAGACGACCCGTGTTTGTACTTGGACGCGACACGCCCGGCTATCAACAAGGCGCTGGTCATTATATGGTTCACTTTGCCGACAATCGCCCCGATCCGGGCGGCCCAATTGTCGACGCTACTGAATTCACTTTCTTTAGTGGCATGAGCAATATCGACTTTGATCTGCAGGATGGAAATCCCGCTGCGATTGCCGTGCGCTTTCATGTCGCACAACACAGCGCACTGACGCACATGGATTTTCAAGTTGGAAACGCGCGCGCAGCTATCGAAGACATTGGCAATCAAGCAAGCGACATCCATGTCCAAGGTGGTGAATACGGCATCATTACCAAAAGAACGGCACCTGTTTGGCAATTCCTGTTGATGGATTCGAGTTTCGATGGCCAACGCGCAGCAGCGATTTCAACTCAGGAGGCAGGGTTCACTTTAATTCGCGTGCGTTTCACTAACATGTCCGTCGCACTGCAAATCCCAAAGGATGAGGTTGAACAGCTGTATGGCCGCGACCTGTATTTGGAAAATATTCACGACGCAGCGTTTGTTGCAGGCAATGATGCAAACTCGCACTCAGCAGTCACCTTGGTAAACACAGTGTGCAGTAACGTGCCTCTTTTCTATGGCGGCGACAGACCCTTAAAGGCACCATCACGACACTATGTAATGGACAGATTCTCTTTAGGTTTGGAAATCGGCGCTGACGGTCGAGAGCAAGGCATCGCAATGCGCCATCAAGAACATGCGTTGGCTCAGCCCGCGTCATTGTTGCCGTCCGATATTCCACTTTTACCGCTAATGGAAAAGTGGATAAATGTTCAAACGATAGGTGCGAAAGGTGATGGAAAGACTGACGACAGTGATGCTTTACTCGCAGCTATCGCAAAGCACTCCGCTCTGTATTTTCCTACCGGTAACTATCGCGTTAGTCGTTCACTCGTTTTAAAACCAGATACCGTCTTGATCGGGTTGAATCCCGGAACCACGCAAATTTCACTGATTGATGGCTCGACTGAATTCGGTGGTGATGGCAATCCTGTGGGCGTCATTGTTACACCGAAGGATGGATCAAACATCATTAGCTCCATCGCCATTACAACGGGTGCTTCGAATCCGCGTGCCGCCGCAGTGATCTGGATGGCCGGACCACATTCATTGATGGATGACGTTTCTTTCCCCGGACGTTTCTTCTTCGGATCAGGGTTTCGCGGCTTCGGTCCACCGCGACCCATCGCAGCTAGTTCCTCTACATCGAGCGCTTCATCTGTCCGTCCCAACTTCGAACTGTCACCCGTTGCGGCCGATTTACTAATCACCAATGGCGGCGGCGGAATATTCCGCAACAACTGGCCGCATGGCACCAACGCAAAGATAGGCCTGCGTATCGAAAACACAGATACGCCAGGAAAGATTTACCAGATGTCCGTTGAGCATCACATGCGAGTGGAATCAGAGTTCCACAATGTTCGTAACTGGGAAGTCTATGCGTTGCAAACTGAGGA
>DATAHE010000319.1:0-2280 GCA_036263355.1 Steroidobacteraceae bacterium
AGCTCTCTCCCAATGCGCTGAAGCCGCTCTCCTTGAATGAGCTGTTGTTTCATCGCGCCATGGGACAGCCCGGACAAAGTCTGCTTGCATCATTTGATCTACTCAGTCTATGGTCGATGGTACTGCTGGTGTTGGGTATACGTGTATGGAGCCAGCGTTCATGGTTGTTTAGTGTGCTGTTCGCTTTAATGCCCACTATCGTAATCTATGGAATCTGGGCAATGGTTGCGTTCAAGTAACCATAGTCATGAAAACAAAAAATTGGCTGATTATCGCGGCACTCCTGCTGGTGGTTGTTGTTCCTGTGACGCTGAAGCGCATGCATGGACAAGCTGGCAAGTCTGTGGACATCGAAGTTGTTTCCAAACGGATGCTGGCTCCGTCCATTCTGGCATCTGGTGCACTGGCTTATGAAAGTCAGGTAACCATGGCGCCTGAAGTGACTGCACAGGTTAAGGAAATTCTGGTTGCTGAAGGCGATCTGGTTAAGCGTGATCAGTTATTGATGCGACTTGATCCAACTGCACCGAGAGCCGAGATAGAACAGTACGAAGCCCTGATACGCCAGTCAGAATTAACGATTGAAACAAGACGGCTACAATACGAGGCTCTACTGACGAAGTGGCAACGCTTCAATGCCTTGAAAGATCAAGGCATGATTGACGCGAATACACTGGATGATCTTGTGTCGCAGAAGAATCAGGCTGAAGTGGCCCTACGGACCAGTCGCGAGGCGCTGACACAAACTCAGGCTCAACTAAATGCGGCAAGAGAACGCTTGCGAAAAACGGAAATCCGGGCGCCGTTAAATGGCCAGGTTACTGCCATCTTTATAAAAGTCGGTGAAACAGCTGTACAGGGTTTCTCCAGCATTGCCGGATCACAGTTGCTCCAAGTAGCAGATACGACGCATATCAACGCCGAGATTAATGTGGATGAAACTGACATCGCGCGCATCAAAGTGGGTGCAGATGCGAAAGTGGTACCCGCTGCTTTTCCCGATCAAGTTCTGCAAGGTAAGGTAGATCTGGTCTCCATCTCGCCCCGACAGCAAATCGGTCAGAACAACAAGAGTTACCCTGTGCGTATCCGTTTAACAAATACGGGTGCAGCATCATTTCATCCCGGCATGAGTTGCAGGGCCGAAGTGTCTACAACTAACGGTGATCAAGGCGCGGTGTTAGCCGTACCAGTGCAAGCTGTAAAGTATGAAGAGCTGCCCGACAGAAAAGATAAAACAACAACCAGCGTGTTCGTATTTCAGGATGGCAAAGTTAGTAAGCAGGAAGTCACCGTGGGTACAGCAGATGATAGTTATATCGCCATCACCAAGGGCATCAAGGAAGGAGATTCTGTAGTCGTTGGTCCAGCCAAGACATTGTTATTTCTAAAACAGGGTGAGCGTGTCACCGTGAACACCACACCTGCTGATGCCAAGACGGCTGACGCCAAAGCAGTCGGTGCATCATCGGAAAGCGCGGTGCCGCGTCGTGATTAAATTGCAGGGAGTCGGTAAAACCTATCGCATGGGCGATACGGATGTCCGGGCGTTAGTTGATATTGATCTGCATATTGCACGTAACGAGTATGTCGCCATCATTGGTTCTTCCGGTTCTGGCAAATCGACCATGATGAATGTGCTGGGTTGTCTCGATACGCCCAGCACGGGAAGCTATGTGCTGGATGGCGAGCCAGTAGCAGGCTTGAGTGAAGATCAACTGGCTCGCGTACGCAATCGCAAGATTGGTTTCATCTTTCAAAGTTATTATCTGATGCCACGCGCCAGCATTGTCGATAACGTCGCGCAGCCGCTCATCTATCGCGGAATGTCGCCAGCCGTACGAAAGTCGCGTGCGGAAACCGCACTGATGCGTGTCGATCTCGGTAATCGTATTCATCACAAACCGAATGAACTTTCTGGTGGTCAACGTCAGCGTGTGGCCATCGCTCGCGCGCTAGTGGGACAGCCCGAAGTTCTTCTTGCTGACGAACCAACTGGCAATCTTGATAGCAAAACGGCTCGCGAGATCATGCAGTTGTTTTCTGATCTGCATGCGGATGGCATGACCATCATCATCGTGACGCATGATCCAGCCATCGCTGCCTATTGTCACCGTGTTATCCGATTGCAAGACGGGAAGATTGTCGAAGATCGTTTGCAATCTGGCTCGATGAAATCAAGCGACGAAATTATTCCGGCAAGCGGCGAGTCAGGAATCCACTCTCATGACTGAGGGAATTGTTACGAGGTCGTCAGTAGCTGATTCAACAATCGAGGGA
>DATAHE010000320.1:0-7116 GCA_036263355.1 Steroidobacteraceae bacterium
GCATAATGTACTTGTTCTGTTACTTGTTGTTCTTCTGTGCTCATAGACGCCTCGCTGGTTTACTTACGCTCTACATCGGTCAGTGCCTTGGTCTCTTCAGAGGTTGGAAATTCGGTGTTCAAGCGGCGCGCGTAATTCTGAGCGGCATTGGGATTGCCCATGCTTCGCTCAATACGCACACCCAGTAACAATGACTTTGGAATGGCAGGTCCGTATTGCTGATAGCGCTCGAGAAATGCGCGCGCAGAAAGAAAATTGCCGCTCTTTAACTCCAGCTCGGCCATGTAAAGCAGCGCCGCTGAAAAGTCTGGCTGAATCTTCAGCGCACGGCGGAAATATTCTTCTGCTTTGCCAGCGTGACCTGCATCCATTGCACAGATACCGGCATTCAGCAATGCAACATGCGGCGATTTATAAAGCGGATTCTCGGCAGCTTTCAACGCCAGCTTCTCGCCTTTTTCATAGTTCTTACGACCGCAAAGGTACACGGCGTAACCATTAACGTAATCAGAGTTACGCGGCTCAAGATCAATGGCACGTTCGTAGTATCCATCCGCTTTGCCGTACTCTTTGATGCGCGCATACAGGATGCCGGCAACAAAATGTACATCGGCACTCTTGCTGTCCTGAGTCAATGCCTTGTCGATTTTTGCTTTCGCCTCAGACAGATTGTTCTGCTGCATGGCATTGATGCCAAGTTGCATATTGGCTTGAGCGGCTGCCACGTCATCTTTCTTGCCTAACTCATCACGGGTGGTGATACAGCCTGTCAGGGCTACTGCGCAACTAAGAATCACTGACGCGAGCCCGCAGGATTTGAAGTATCGATTCATGCTTGTACCGCCACTGCCATCAGCTTGGAGCCCAAGCGTACTGTTGTTCTGTTTTGCACTCGACCCACTAACTGACCGCATGCAGCGTCGATGTCATCGCCGCGAGTACGACGGGTGGTCGCAATCACGCCGTGATTGTTGAGATACTCGCGGAATCGTTCAATCACATCTGCAGGCGAGCGCTTGTAGCGTGTATCTGGGAAGGGGTTGAAAGGAATCAGGTTTACCTTGGCAGGTTTGTGCTTCAGCAACACAACTAGTTCACGAGCGTGCTCAAGCTGATCATTAATGCCATCGAGCATCACATACTCAAAAGTAATGCTGCGCGCATTCTGGCGATTCAGGTAGTACCAGCAAGCGTCGAGCAATTCGGCGATGTTGTGTTTGCGATTGATTGGAACCAGCTCGTTACGCAACTCGTCATTGGGCGCATGCAGCGATACCGCCAAAGCGCAGTTGGTTTCTTCAGCAAGCTTCAGCATCTGCGGCACCAGACCCGACGTGCTGACCGTAACCCGGCGACGCGAGATGTCGAAGCCCAGATCATCCATCAGTATCTCCGCAGCGGGTACAACACTGCGATAGTTTGCCAGCGGTTCACCCATGCCCATAAACACTACATTAGTGATGAGACGTTCTGCGGTATCGTTGGATGGAGGTGCATCACCCAGCAGTTCGCGATTGGCCAGCCATACCTGGCCGACGATTTCGGCGGCGCCGAGATTGCGATTGAAGCCTTGTTGAGCCGTCGAGCAGAAGCTGCAGTCCATTGCACAGCCGACCTGGCTGGAAATACATAACGTGCCGCGACCGGGCTCCGGGATGTAAACCATTTCAATAGCTTGTGGCACCATGCTAACGCCACGATCAACACTCAAAAGCCATTTACGAGTGCCATCGCTGGAATGCTGACGCAAAGTGACATCGGGAACACGGATCTCTGCGGACAATGCCAGTCGTTGTCGGAACGACTTGGCAAGATCGGTCATATCATCGAAGTTGCTGACGGCGCGCTTGTAAATCCATTTCATTAATTGGCGCGCCCGAAATGGCTTCTCGCCCATCTCGACCATCAAGTTCTCCAACTGGTCACGCGTGAGACCCAGCAGGTTCACGCGTTCAGTGGCGACTTGTTGGTCGAATTCGGTCATGGGTGATGCATCAAAGATTAAGAAGCACGAGGATAAATATCTGAGCCCGCAAAGAAGAAGGCAATTTCAATAGCGGCATTTTCGGCGCTATCTGAACCGTGCACGACGTTTTCTTCGATGCTGCTGGCGAAATCCGCACGGATGGTACCCGCTGCGGCTTTCTTGGGATCGGTAGCGCCCATGAGTTCGCGATTCTTAGCGACGGCGTTTTCACCTTCCAGTACTTGAATCATCACCGGACCAGAGGTCATGTATTTCACCAGATCCTTGAAGAAAGGACGTTCACGATGCACACCGTAAAAACCCTCGGCCTGCGCCTGACTGAGATGCAGCATGCGTGCGCTGATCACGCGAAGTCCGGCTTGCTCAAAGCGCTGATATACCGCGCCGATCAGGTTTTTACGAACACCATCTGGTTTAACAATCGAAAAAGTACGTTCAAGCGCCATGAAAAATAATCCTCTCGGCCGCAAACAGGCCACTAACAATGAAAAAAACCGCGAAAATGCCGCCAATCCTTTATGGAAAAGGCTTGTCGGAGGGGATTGGGGGGCTGTGGAGTGTACCTAGCGCGCGAAGAATGGGCAACAAAATCAATGGGAACCCGGATTTACCT
This sequence comes from Steroidobacteraceae bacterium, assembly GCA_036263355.1. Taxonomy (GTDB): domain Bacteria; phylum Pseudomonadota; class Gammaproteobacteria; order Steroidobacterales; family Steroidobacteraceae; genus CAILZL01. The sequence continues at coordinate 2,601 of DATAHE010000320.1, forward strand.
CACTGCCCTGCTTAGCCACGCACGGCAAGTAAGCAACGATATTGCGGACCGTGATCAGACGGTGAAGCTTTCGCCGCAGCCGCACTCGCCTTTGACATTCGGATTGCGGAATTTAAAAGCTTCGTTAAGGCCTTGTTTAACAAAGTCAACTTCAGTGCCATCGATGAAACCAAGACTATCTTTGTCGACAATAACCTTGACGCCCTGCTGCTCGAAAACTACGTCGGCAGCACCGACCTCGTCTGCGTAATTAACAACATAGGCGAAGCCCGAACAGCCAGTCTTCTTCACGCCGAGCCGCAGACCCACGCCATGCCCGCGAGAGTGAAGAAAATTCTTGATGCGATCAGCTGCTGAAGACGTCAGGGAAATAGCCATAAGCGATGGGTTGAAACCGAGTAGCTGTTGGCTTGGATACTATCAAACTCACGGCCAAAAACATCGAATGGTTCCAGTATTTTAAAAGAACCGCTTTGCATGACTCACCCGCATGCCTGATGCCTTTGTTCTGCAGCCATTTCGAGGCCCCCAAGCAGTTATGACTTGGTCGCTACGGCTGCGGGGACCGGCTCCATTGTCGTTCTGACCACTTTTCGTATTACATCTTCGAGCAGCAACAGCTTGCCACGCTTGGTGGAGGGAATCTCCAGCGCTGATTGCAGCGATTGCCAATTCCATTGCGACAATTCGCTAATCGATCTGCCTTCGCACCACTCACACAGCATTTCTGCCGCCGCAAGAAAATGCGGGCAGCCGTATGCAACGAATCGAGCCTGAACCACGCGAATGTCTTTTAGTTGCAGGTACAAGCGGATGCTAGCCCCACGCTCGCGCGAACCCGCGTGTGCGGTCCGAACGTTGGTGCTCGATCCCATTTCGCCCGCATGATGTGGATTCAGGAAGCGCGTCATCACTGCGGATGAATAATCAAACTGGGAAATAATTTCGTTGATCATGACACTCATGGCACATCAGCTGCCAACAATCGCAAGCGTGAGACCTCGCGTGATACCGCGTGAATGGCAACATCAATATCTTGCTCAGTTGTAAAGCGGCCCAGACTGAATCGCAGCGAGCTTTGTGCCTGTTGATCGCTGCGACCTAATGCCCGCAACACATACGACGCTTCATCCGAGCCAGTGGAACATGCAGCCCCTGCAGACAGAATCAATTCCTGAAGAGCAAATAACAGGCTTTCACCTTCAACGCCATAAAATGCAACGTTGAGAATGTTCGGCACCCGCAATGATTGATGTCCGTTGAGCTCGACTTGCGGAATGCTTTTTAAGCCGCTCCATAACTTGTCACGCAGATGCGAAATTCTAGCGCCGTCGTTATCGCGATCATCTAAAGCCAGTTCCATCGCCACACCAAATCCAACGATTTGATGCGTTGGCAACGTGCCTGCGCGTAAGCCGAGTTCCTGTCCACCGCCAATGATCAATGGCTCCAGACCCACCACAGGATTGCGTCGCACATACAATGCGCCAATACCTTTGGGCCCGTAAATTTTGTGCGCCGTACAAGACAGCAAATCGATATTCATTGCATGCACATCGATTGGTAATCGCCCTGCACTTTGGGCGGCATCAACATGCAATAACACATTGTGCTTACGGCATAGGGCCCCGATTGCGCCGATGTCCTGTATGACACCAATCTCGTTGTTGACATGCATTAACGAAACCAGTGTGGTCTCCGGAGTCATCGCTTCTCTGACTTGATCAACATGCACAATCCCATTTTGATCAGGCTTGAGATAAGTAACCTTGAATCCCTGTTTTTCCAGCTTCTTTAGCGGCTCCAGCACGGCCTTGTGTTCGGTCTTCGATGAGATGACATGGTTGCCGCGATCAGCGTAGTAACGTACTGCGCCAGACAACGCGAGATTGTTAGATTCCGTTGCACCTGATGTCCAGATGATCTCCATGGGCTTGGCGCCCACTGCGTTTGCCACCTGCACGCGCGCATTCTCAATCACCTCACGCGCTGCACGACCGAAACGATGTGACAACGATGAAGGATTGCCTTGCAGCTCAAATGATGAAAGACATTCCTGCATGCGTACTGCCACACGCGGATCAACTGGCGTGCTTGCGGCGTAGTCGAGATAGATAGGTGATGTCATTGTAAAATTGCGCTGAGAGGCTGAGATATTCCGCGCTATGCAACTGATCGTGTGATCTTAAAACCGTGAGTGTACTGAGCGTATTGGGACATATTCACCGCAACTTTGAGATGATGCGTCGATTGTATTGAAGAGACCGTCATGATCGCCGCTCCTCCTGAACTGCACTCAGGATGCCTCGCAGTATTCGCATTTCGCTCTGATCCAGCTGCGTGCGGTTAAAGATACGTCGCACTCTGGACATCAAGTTACCACTGCCAGTGTGATCACGAAAGTGGGTACCGTCCAGCACTTGGGATAGATGAGCATAGAATCTTTCGAGATCTTCTGCGGTAGCCAATGGAGCATCTCGATCAACCACTACAACATCAGTACGCATAGCCAGAAACAACTCATAGGCAATAACCTGTACGGCCATCGCAATATTCAATGAACTGTAAACATCACTGGTAGGAATGGTCACCAGATGATGACACAACGCCAATTCGTCATTCTGCAAACCAGTACGCTCACTGCCGAATACAATAGCGACACGATCACCCTTGCGTGCCGTCGCAACCGCTTGTTCCGCACAGGCTCGCGGTTCAACGGGAATAAAAGGTACATGTCGCTGGCGCGCACTGGTACCGAACACCAATCCGCAATCATTAATGGCTGAGCGAAGGTCATGATGAACAACCGCCGTATTCAGTACATCATCGGCGCCTGATGCGCGTGCATACGCTTCATAGTCTCGTTCACACGGATTCACCAAGTGCAATTCACTTAATCCCATGTTCTTCATCGCACGAGCAGCCGCACCAATATTGCCTGGGTGACTGGTATGCGAAAGCACAATGCGTAACGGCAATGAATCGGACATGACAGACGTTGGAAATAGTTAAATAGACGTGACAAATAAATACTGGCTGCTATTCTAGCGCCCCCTTATCGGCGACCGTGAATCTTTCGCGCGCCCCGCTCTTTGTCAAACACCGCACCCGAGGTTTTTCTGATGCAGCATCCCATGCTTAACATTGCCATTCGTGCCGCCCGTCGTGCAGGTGATTTGATTATTCGCAGCATGAATCGCCTGCATCAGCTTGAAGTGCGCACCAAGGAACGCAATGACTTCGTTACCGAAGTCGATACGCGCGCTGAGCACGACATTATCGAAACCATCCGCATGAGCTATCCCGACCACGGCATCCTTGGCGAAGAAAGCGGTCGCATGGAAGGCCGCAATCAGACTGATGGCAAGGACGAGTTTGTATGGATCATTGACCCGCTGGATGGCACCACTAACTTCATTCACGGCTTTCCACAATTCGCAGTGTCTATTGGCGTGCAAAAGCGCGGCAAGATGGAATGTGGCGTTATTTATGATCCGCTAAAGCAGGAATTGTTTACTGCGGCGCGTGGTGATGGCGCCAGACTGGATGATCGTCGTATTCGTGTGAGCAAGCAGATCTATCTCGATGGTTCGTTGATTGGCACAGGCTTCCCTTTCCGCAGCAACATTCAATGGCTGGATTGCTACATGGCCATGTTCAAAGATGTCACACAGCAAGCAGCGGGTATTCGTCGTCCAGGTTCGGCCGCGCTTGACTTGGCCTATGTTGCCGCAGGTCGTCTCGACGGCTTCTGGGAATTAGGCCTTGCGCCCTGGGATACCGCTGCAGGCACTTTGATGATCACTGAAGCAGGTGGTCGTATCGGCACGCTGAATGGCGAAGAATATAATCAGGATGGCTTTTTAGTTGCAGGTACACCGAAGGTGTATGAAGCATTGCTTGAATTGATCAAGCCACATGTGCCGGAAGGACTGAGATAGTACGCTCAGCCAGATTTACGTTTCGATTTGCTGTAAGAATTGGCTTTGGCCGGATCAACTGGCGCAATAACGTTACGAAGTGCAAACAGGTCGCGGATGTTGATTTGCCCTCGTTGCGAACGCAGCAGTCCATTTGCCACCAGCTCCTGAATTAAACGCGCAATTACTTCGCGCGTTGTTCCGAGGTGCTGGGCTAACTGTTGCTGCGTCATTCGTAATGACCCATCGGACGTCGCGTGCGACAAAACAAAAGACACCAGTCGCTGCTTGTGATTACTGGAATGCAGTTGATCCAATTCACTCATCAAGCGGTAGACCAATGTGGATAACGCTTGCACGGTAAGATTTTGAACAGCACGTTCGATTTCAAACAGCTTGCGATAAACAGATCCGGGAATGACAGCGACCCGCGTCGGTGATTCCGCCTGTACCCAGGCTGGATACAACAGATCGCTGAAGAGACAATTCAACGCCAACACACAAGCCTCTCCGCTATTCACGAAATACAAAGTTGCCTGGGTGCCATTAGGAGCGATCGTGAATATCCGTAGCCGACCTTCCAAAACGACATAGGC
>DATAHE010000321.1:0-4534 GCA_036263355.1 Steroidobacteraceae bacterium
TTCGTGAAGCTCTGCTGCCATGGAAAACCAAATTCTCCGCCGAAACAAAAGGCCAGTCAGTTGACTGGCCTGCATAAAGTTGCATGTAGTCTGCATAAATATGCAACGACTGTCAACAGCGCGTGTTAAAAACGCAGCGAACCGGCCACGTTCTCCAGATACCCAAACCGGAGTTTTCCACAGGGAGGCGTGCTATTTCCACAGCCTGACACCCGGTTGTTCTATTGGCCTGTGGTGGCAATCGGCGTAGAGTTGCTCGCCTTGGTTGTGTTGGCTGCGTCAACATTCTTAACCAAACTGATTATCGATTGACTGATCCATTCGGGAGACAACATGAGTTCATCGGCGCACGGTTACTTTGTCTGGCACGACCTGATCACCACAGATATTCCCGCAGCCATTGAGTTCTACAAAAAAACCGTGGGCTGGACCACACAGGCTTTTGATCCCGAAGGCAAGTACGTGATGTGGGCCAACCAAAGTGGTCCGGTCGGCGGCATTGGGCCCGCAGGCGACGACGCCGTGTCGCATTGGCGTCCTTACATCGGCACCGACGATATGAATGCCAGCATTGAACTTGCAGAGAAGCTGGGCGGTGAGTTGGTGACACCACCGACTGACATTTCAAATGGCGGCCAATGGGCCGTGCTGAAAGATCCGCAAGGGAATGAATTTGGTTTGTACTGGTCGTCCAACAATCCACGACCCGAGATGACGATGCAGCCCGGTGAGTTTCACTGGCACGAATTGGCGACTGATGATTACAAAGCTGTATTCGGCTTCTATCAGCAATTATTTGGCTGGGAGCCCGCCCGTGAACACGACATGGGCGAGATCGGCATGTATGCGCTGTTCAAGAACGAAGGTCGACCGCAAGGTCTTGGTGGTATGTTCAACAAACCCGCAACCATGCCACGTAGCGGTTGGTGCACCTATACAATTGTGAAAGATGTCGGCAAGGCTGCGGCTGCGATCATGAAGCTCGGCGGAAAAATTACGCATGAGCCTGTACAGGTTCCGGGCGGTTCATGGACGTTGAAGTTTACTGATGCACAAGGTGTATCGCATGCGTTGACGTCCACTGAGAACGCTAGCGCGAAACCTGCCGCGCCAAAGGTAGAAGAGAAACAAAAAACAGCTGCTGCTTCTGCAAAGCCAAAAGCAAAGGTAAAACGCACAGCAAGCAAAAAAGCCCCTGCCAAAAAATCGGCCAGGAAGCCCGCAAAGAAATCCGTAAAGAAAAAAGCAGTGAAAAAAGTCGCGACAAAGAAAGTAGCCAGCACAAAAATGAAGGTCGACAAGAAGAGTTTGAAGAAAGCCCAGAAGAAGGAAGAGAAAAAGCAAAAGAAGCAGCTGAAAAAACAGAAAAAGCTTGAAAAGAAACTGAAAAAGAAAGAGAAGAAGGCCAAGAAGCAAGAAAGGGCTGCAGGCAAGAAGTGATTGAATACATAACAAATCGCAGCGATAAACAAACGCTGCGATTTGAGAGTGACAACAGCAACACCAATTAACTGCATTGTTCTTCTTTAATGATGAGAAATTTTATAGCCTCTAATCTGCCATGATGAAATCTTTAGTACTTGTAGTTGCGCTATGTAGCAGTCCATCGTTGTTCGCACAGGAGATCAGCAACTGTGCAGCAGACAACGACTTGCACGCTCGATTAAAATCCATCATGGCCATTCATCCCGGTGGCAAGCTGAATACATCATTCAATGCGATTACGTGGATATCACCCACGGCCATTGCCTCATCCATCGAATACGTAGCATGCTCGGATGCGGCCGTGACCCTGACCAAGCATGTAAAAATGGGCCACTTAACGGTGGAAAAAGTTTTCTCCACGGCATTGGCCATGAGCAATACTTTTCTTGATGATGCAACCGCAGCGCTGTTGCAAAAGGCGGTGTTCAGAAACCAGCTGCAACACCGCGCTGATGATGGCTCGAGCATATATGAACTGATCGATAAAGCGGGTTATTCCGTTTTCCGCATTGAGTACAACCCCCTGCTGCGATTTGTAAGACTTTCCGTATTGAAGTGATATTCATCCATACACTGCAATCGTCATAACTGTTGAGTTGCTCACACAACCGTCATTGATTGATTACGTATCGATCACGACAATGCCAGCATGAATAATAATTTAAATCAGAAGGACCCGCTCGCCGCACATACGCTGCCGTGGTTTGCAGTACTTGCACTGGTGGTCGGCGCAGCGCCTTTTGCAGTAATGTCCGAGTCAGTCAGATATCCCAATTTATTGATTGGCTCTTTATGCGGTCTTGCAGCTGCATTCGTCCTGACAAGATTGCCGGTCATGAGACGCCACGCCATTGTGCGAATGCTGCTCGAAGTGCTGGCGTTGTTATTGTTTGCTTCGCTGATTGCCACTTCCACGGGCGGACTGGAAAGTTACTGGCTGGCGTTATTCTTGTTGCCACTGGCAGCTGCGGCTATCGTGCTCAGTCGTTTTGGTTTTCTATTGACAGCCATTCTCGTGCTGATCGCCTACATCGTACTTGGCCGGCTTACGCCACATACTGACATCACTTCATCGCTGTTCATCATTCGCTTGATTGGCAATCTCGCGCCAGCCTTGATTACAACGGGCGCAATCTCGTTATTGATGACCCAGGTGCAGGATGCCGAGAAACAGATTCGCGATCTTTCCACCACTGACGCGTTGACAGGCTTATATAACCTGCGCTCCTTCGAGCAGATACTTGAGCATACGCATGCCAAGGCAGAGCGCAGTCACGCTGCATACAGCATCGCCGTCATTGAACTTGAAAATCTTGATCAAATAAAAGAAGCGCATGGCGCAGACGCCAGCAATCAGCTAATCGTTTCCGTTGCCACGGCTATTCAACGTTCCATTCGCAACGCCGATGCACTGGCGCGACTGGGGCCCAACGAATTTGCAGCCGTGCTATTCGACGCCGATGATGCCAAGGCAAAAGTGATTGGGCAGCGTATTCGCAACAACGTGTATTCCGGCACCATTTCAATAGCGAATCGGCTTATTCGCGCCAATGTGAATATCGGTATGGCAAGTTATCCCAAACAACCTGTTGCCCCTGATGAATTATTCGCTAGCGCAGAACTGCGCATGCGACAGGATCGCGAGTTCCGTAAGCCAGGGTGAGGTGGGACTAACCGCGCGCTAAAGCTCAGTAAGTGGCCGTATCATCTGGCTCGATCACCTGACTCGATCAGCGTCATTACTCGTGTACAATCACCGACCCTTGAATGTCGTTGAATGCAACTGATCTGTACCCGATGAACGAATCCATCACCACGTGGCGTGATTACTACGAACTTGGCAAGCCCCGAGTGGTGATGCTGATTGTGTTCACTGCCTTTGTCGGCATGTTGCTTGCCGTCCCTGCCTGGCCGCCGTTGAATGCATTGATCTTCGGCAATCTCGGCATTGCATTAGCCGCCTCTTCTGCGGCTGCCATCAATCACGTGCTTGATCGTCGCTTCGATGTTGAAATGAAACGCACTCAGGGCCGTCCCATACCATTGGGTCATATCACTCAACGACAAGCCATGACCTATGCCATCGTCCTCGGTGTGCTATCGATGCTAATGTTGTGTGTATGGGTGAACGTGCTCACAGCCATCCTGACCTTCGCGTCATTGATTGGTTACGCCATTGTTTATACCGTATGGTTAAAGCATGCCACACCGCAGAACATTGTCATTGGTGGCGCGGCTGGTGCGGCACCACCAGTGCTCGGGTGGTCAGCGGTGACAGATACCGTTCATCCACACTCATTGCTGCTGTTCCTGATTATCTTTGCATGGACACCGCCACACTTCTGGGCACTGGCCATCGCACGTCGTGATGACTACGCAAAGGTCGGCATTCCCATGTTGCCGGTGGTTTATGGCGTGGAGTTCACACGATTGCATATCGTGCTGTACACCATCATTCTTATTCTGGTGACGTTGCTGCCGTATCTGACGCACATGTCGCACGGCTTATATCTGATCAGTGCAGTGATACTGGGGCTGTTATTCATGAATTACGCATTGCGTTTAATGCTGCGCCCCACGCAACAGTTGCCGATGAAAACTTTCGGTTTCTCCATCACCTATCTATCGCTGTTGTTTGCGATGTTGCTGGTGGATCATTATTTCCCGTTGACCTGGTAACCACATGGCGCGCGGTGGCAACTCTTCGTTGATGCCGTGGATTGCAATCCTGGTGATCGCAATGATCATCTTCGGTTCGCTGTATCCATTCAATTTTAACAACCGTGATGTTGATGTTGTGACGGCGTTCCATCAGCTCAGTTGGGTTCGCGCCAATCGCGCGGATCAACTACGCAATGTGTTGATGTACATGCCGCTGGGTTTTGCACTGCTGCTGTGGCTGAAGCGCTCACTTGGCACGGCATGGTCACTGGTGTTGACCTGCCTCGCTGGCGCGCTGCTTTCGCTAACTATCGAAGTCACACAAGTCTATTTCTCACGAGTGCCCAGTTATATGGATGTAATGTGGAATACAACTGGCACACTGCTT
>DATAHE010000322.1:0-5657 GCA_036263355.1 Steroidobacteraceae bacterium
TTCAAAGAAATGGGGTTGTGATCTGTGGTTGAAGCGTGAAGATCTTGCGCACACTGGCGCGCATAAGATCAACAACTCTATCGGTCAAGTGCTGCTGGCAAAGAAGTTAGGTGCGAAGCGCGTCATTGCCGAGACGGGCGCGGGTCAACATGGTGTTGCCTCAGCCGCTGCCTGTGCACGGGTGGGCTTACCTTGCACCGTATATATGGGTGCCGTTGATATGGAACGTCAGGCACCTAACGTAGGACGAATGAAATTACTCGGTGCCACCGTTGTGCCTGTCACTAGTGGTGATAAAACATTGCGTGCGGCAGTGGATGAAGCGCTGCGCGATTGGGTAACTGACCCCAATGGGACTTACTATTGTCTGGGCAGTGCGATTGGTCCGCATCCCTATCCTTATCTGGTTCGCGAACTGCAAGCCGTCATTGGTCGTGAAGCACGCGAACAGATGCTCAGTAAAACAGGATCGCTGCCAGACGTTGCGATTGCCTGTGTCGGTGGCGGCTCCAATGCGATTGGGTTATTCCATCCCTTCGTCAAAGATACGCAAGTCAAGTTGATTGGTATTGAAGCCGGTGGCAGTGGCACTGGCTTGGGACAGAACGCAGCCTCGCTCGCATATGGCAAGCCTGGTGTGTTGCAAGGTTGTTATTCCATGTTGCTGCAGGATGAGAATGGCCAGATACAGGAAACACATTCTGTGTCTGCCGGTCTTGATTATCCCGGCGTGGGTCCTGAACACGCGTTGTTGCAAGCAACAGGTCGTGTTAGCTACGAAGGCATTGAAGATGATGATGCATTGAATGCGCTGGAGGAATGCTGCGCGTCGGAAGGTATATTGCCTGCGATTGAATCATCACATGCACTCGCTGGTGCGCGAAGATATGCGAAGAACAATCCCGGCAAGAAAATATTGATTGGCCTGTCTGGCCGTGGTGATAAGGACATGCCCACGCTGCAGAGAACTATTTTGGTAGGAAAGATTTAGATTTATGAATACGTTCATGGTGAACCTGTCGACCCATTCCATACTTAAGTTGGAATTCTTCGACAAGCTCAGGATGAACGGTTGAGCATCAAATAGAAAACACAATACACACCTTAACCATGCCCAAACCTTCACAACAAATCAGCGACGCCATTCGCGCCGCACAATCGAATAACCGCCCTGCTCTGGTGGCGTTTCTCACTGGCGGCTTTCCGGAGCCAGCCGCGTTTCATGATCTGTTGCGCAATATCGCTGACGTTGCGGACGTGGTTGAAATCGGCGTGCCATTTAGTGACCCGATGGCGGATGGCTTGACCATTCAGCGATCGAGTCGTGCAGCGCTCGCGAAAGGCGTATCACTGAAATGGATTTTAAACACATTGAAATCCGCGAATAAAAAGCCGAAAGCACCGATTCTGTTAATGAGCTATCTCAATCCTTTGCTGGCTTTTGGTTTTGACAAGTTACCGCAGGCCGCACGAGAAGCCGGTGTTTCCGGTTTTATCGTCCCCGATTTGCCATTCGAAGAAAGCACCGCCATTCAAGCTGCCTTGCATGCGGAAGGGTTGGCGCTGATTCAAATGGTAACGCCTGTTACGCCACAAGACCGTCTCGCCATGCTGTGCAAGCAGGCGGAAGGTTTTGTTTACGCGGTCACCATGACTGGCACCACGGGCAAGCAAGTTGCAACACCCAATGAAGTACTGAAGTATATGGACACTGTGAAATCACTTTCCTCTGTTCCAGTTTGTGCAGGCTTTGGCATTCGTCAGCGCGAGCAAGTGCAAGCCATCAAGGGCCATGCTGATGGTGTTGTGGTTGGCTCTGCATTGGTCGAAGTGCTGGAGCGCGGTGAAGATCCAGTGGCGTTTCTAAAGTCACTACAATAAAAAAGCCTGGAGGCACGACGCGATGCTGGTATAACTCCAAGTATCGTTCCGGGCTATATTCTTCTTCGCATGGATAAGGCAGTTTGCACTGGTTGGTTGACACTCAGCGCATTCATACTATAAATAGCGAGGATCACAATAACCAGGGGATAGCCATGCGCCTCGTCGCCAAAATTATTTCATTCGCTGCGCTCGGAATACTTTCAGCCGCAAGTCACGCCGAAGCCACCAGAACCATTCACGCAGATATTTCAAAAGTCATCGGCCCACACACCAAGGTTCCGCTTGAATGCATCGGCGCCGGACGCGCTAATGAAGGGCTGCGTGCAGACTTTCAGGAACAGCTTGCGACGGTGCAAAAAGAAATCGGCTTCAAGTACATCCGCATGCACGGCATCTTTCATGATGACATGGGCGTCTACAAGGAGGACAAACAGGGCAATCCGGAATTCAACTTTCAATACATTGATACATTGTATGACGCGTTGTTGAAGCTAAAGATCAAACCCTTCGTTGAACTATCATTCATGCCTTCTGCACTCGCAAGCGGGGCCAAGACGATTTTCTGGTGGAAAGGCAATGTCACGCCACCAAAAGACATGGCGAAATGGAACGCGTTGAATCGCGCCTTCGTGAAACACTTGCTTGAGCGTTATGGTGCCGATGAAGTTCATTCATGGTATTTCGAAGTCTGGAATGAGCCAGACCTTAAGGATGGTTTCTGGACGGGAACATTGGAAGATTATCTGGAACTGTACAAGAACACCGCAGAGAGCATTAAAGCCGAGTGTCCAAAATGCAGGGTGGGTGGGCCTGCGTCTGCCATTGGTTACGATTTTGAAAAGGCATTTGAAAAATATGTCGTTGACCACAATGTGCCCGCTGAATTTGTTGCCACGCATGTGTATGGTGTGAAACAAGGTTTCCTGGATGCTGACAATACTGCTGGTACCGTGCTTGATGCCGATCCAGATTCGGTCAGCGGCCGCATGCGGCAGTCACGCGAATTGATCAAGCAATCTGGTAGGCCAAACATGGAACTACACTTCACTGAGTGGAGCTCAGCTTATACGCCATCTGACTATATGCATGATCAATATCATCAGGCCAGTTTTATTCTGGATAAAGTGAGGCGAGGATCGCCGTATGTTGATTCCATGTCGTACTGGACCTTCACGGATATCTTCGAAGAATCCGCACCGCGCTTCACGCCGTTCCATGGCGGATTCGGTTTGATGAATCTGCAAGGCATCAAGAAGCCTGCTTACTTTGCCTATCGTTATCTTGCTCAGCTGGGCAACCAGGATGTCACTAGCGACGATCCTCAATCATGGATCACTAAATCCAATGATGGTTCAGTGCAGGCATTGGCGTGGGACTACACTCCCATCGTTGCACCCAAGGGTCAGATCAACCAGATTTATTACAAGCAAGAACTACCTGCTCAATCAAAAGGAAGGCTCAGCGTAGAGCTAGATCATGTTCCCAACGGCAAATATCGAGTAGCAATGTATGGAACAGGCTACAACCGCAACGATGTGTTTACTGCTTACGTGCGCATGGGCTTGCCATCGCAGATCACGCGGGCGCAGGTGGATTCGCTGAACAAGCTGGCCAGCGGCAAGCCAGGGTTCATTACTGAAGTAACGATCACAGACGGCAAATATCGTTATGAATCATCGTTACTGGAGAACGACGTGAAGTTTTTGGTGCTGACGCCCGTCAAGCTGAAATAGAAGATCTGATGGACAATCTGAATCAAACAAAAAGGCCGCATCATTGATGCGGCCTTTTTCGAACTGAATAGAAATAGACTTCCTAATATGCCTTTGAATCGTGAATCACCAGCTTGATGGTCTTGAAGATAATCTTGATATCCAGCCATGCGGACCAGTGACGCAGATAATCGAGATCATACTCAACTCGCTGACGCATCTTCTCAATCGTTTCCGTTTCACCACGCAGGCCATTCACCTGCGCCCAACCTGTAATTCCAGGGCGAACTTTATGGCGGATCATGTAACCGCTGATGAGCTTACGATATTGCTCGTTATGAGCTACTGCATGCGGACGTGGACCCACAATACTCATGCGACCTTGCAACACATTGATGATTTGTGGCAACTCGTCCAGTGATGACTTGCGTAGAAAAGCGCCCAGCCCGGTAATGCGCTTGTCACCTTTGGTCGCCTGCGTAACGGTTGCACCATTCTCGGTTACCGTCATCGAACGGAATTTATAGACGAGAATTTCTTCACCATTCAATCCATAACGACGTTGCTTGAATAGCGCCGGTCCTTTGGATGTCACCCTGACTGCAATTGCAATCGCGAGCAACACCGGCCACAGCATCAGCAAACCCAACGCAGACAACACAATGTCCATGCCTCGTTTGATGAGCGCACTGATACCGTTGTAAGGCGTATCACATACCGACACCACAGGCATGCCGTCGATTTCAACAAAGCGCGCTTGAATGATATCGAAAGAGAAAATATCCGGAATGAAGTAGATGGATGCAGTAGTGTCACGCAACTCATCCAACAGTTGAATCATGCGTGGTGCAGCAGATAGCGGCAACGCGATGTAGATGGCATCAATATTGTGTTGCTGTACATACTTGGCAACGGTGGAGCAATTACCGCGTAACAGTGATCGGCATTCAAAAGGTAATCGTTCCGGATCACGATCATCAAAGTAAGCAGCCAGATGACTGCCGCAGGTGTTGTATGCGCGGCGTGTCAATTCCATGCCGAGTTCATTTGCACCGACGACAATATGCTTGACGATCTTAGCGCTGTTACCACCGAGCACGCGTGAGATACGCGCCTTGCCGATTTCTGCCGCAACCAGCGCAAGTGGTGTCACGAAGCTCCATGAAATCACAATCAAGCGTGAATACGTCGCCGATTGCTTGATTGCAAAACCCACGAACAGCAGCACGCCAACAACACAGGCCCACTCAAAAAACATCTTGGGTGCAAAGCTGCGTATCCATAGCGAAGTCTTGCGGCCACTTCTTGGCGGCGGTGGCGAGATCATCTGGCTGGTGAGCAGAAATATCAGCAGCGAGAGAATTGCGTACTTGGTATCGATAGGCTGACGATATGCCAATGTCAGCAACAGCAAGGTGCTGACAGAAACAACTGGCGCAAGGATATGATTCAGCAGTGTAGTGGTTGGCGAGTGTGCTGATCCAATGCGTACGCGATGCTCGCGCAGTTTGGTTAATCGCTGCTGAGTGGTCAGCGAATTCATTTGAACGACTTTTCTGGCTTCTGCTGCCATTACATATCCCGGTTTCTTGAACGACGTGAATTAATCAAAGAACAAGTAGTATCCGGAGGGATACAACTATAGGCCTATTCAGGTTTTGCACCATAGCGAACTTAACTTATTTGCCAAGCATAACTGGCATATCTACCTAATTTATGTGCCAGTTTTGTTGCGAAGGCTGGAATTCTAGGGAGACGTTAAACAAAATGCTGTTCAGTTTCTCAGGACTGTGAGAGCACTCACGCGGCAAGTGTGATGGAGTTCCGTAGTCTTCTTAGCATTGACTCGCGACATAACGTGGCGGCAACGGGCCAAATTATGTAGGATTACTGCTTCGCAAGTAAGGCTCGCCGCTAATTACAAGGACGCATTTCCAGTGAAATTCTGCCTGCTTGACAACATCCGGGACACCCTTCAGCCTTGCCGCCCCGCTTTGCAGGAGTAGATGATTCGATGATTCGCACCATGCTTCAAGCCAAGTTGCACCGCGCCACGGTAAC
>DATAHE010000323.1:0-4379 GCA_036263355.1 Steroidobacteraceae bacterium
GCCAATGGCGATGGCGCCGTAGATAAAGAAGAAACTGAACGCTGGCTTCAGTTCATGCGCAAACATCATCTAACGCATTGCAACTGGGCGCTAAGCGACAAGAAGGAAGGCGCTTCGCACTTGAAGAATGGCACTGCACCGGATGGCAACTGGACCGACACAGACTTAACTGACGCAGGACTTTATGAGAAGAGCATTGTGTTGGCCTGGGATAAGGTGAAGTACACGGGTGCGACGGCTGCCCCCTGATTGAAATGATCTTGACGTCAGCACAGATGAGGCGCATCTGTTGCTGACGACGTCCCCCATTGCATTATCATCTCGTCATGCAAGACGACAAACGCCACTCATTAATCGCCTGGACGCAGATGCACTTCAGCGTGTTGATGTTTGGCTTTACCGCCATCATCGGCCGCGCGATCACTTTGAATGCCACACCGCTTGTCTGGTGGCGAGTACTGATCGTCGTCGCATTCCTGTCCTTGCTACCGGCAACGAGAAGAGGACTGCGTTCGCTGACTGCAAGGCAGTTCTTTAACTATTTCGTCGTTGGCATTGTACTGTGCCTGCACTGGCTATGCTTCTACGGCTCAGTAAAGTTTGCCAATGCATCAGTTGCCGCCACTACTATTGCGCTGGCATCGATGATCGTTGCGTTCGCCGAGCCGTTACTCTTCAAGCAACGAATCAAACTGACAGAAATACTTCTGGGATTGTTAATTGTGCCCGGCATGATCCTTATTGTAGGTGGTACACCAGACCGGATGGAGTTCGGCCTGATCCTTGGCATTCTCTCCGCTGTCTTTGTCGGTATCGTCGCGATACTGAATAAACGTTTCATTCACGATAGCGATCCATTCACCATGACATGGATCGAAATGGCAGCGGCATTGATCTTCATTTCACTATTATCGCCGCTGCTCCCAGCAAGTGAATCTGCCTTCGTGCTGCCCGATCAACATGACTTCATCTTACTCATGGTGCTGGCGCTTTTGTGTACTGCCCTGCCCTTCGTTCTTACATTCAAAGCCATGCGTCACGTCACTGCATTTGGATCATTGCTGGCGATAAACATGGAACCTGTCTACACCATTATTCTTAGCGTACTACTTTTTGGTGAACAGCATGAACTCACTCGCCACTTCTACATAGGCGTGTTAATCGTGCTGTTTACCGTATTTGCTTATCCATTTGTCCATCGCGACTAACAAGTCACTGACACCAGGAAACAATTTCTTTGGCATAGATGGCCGACACACTGTCGTTGAAGTTGACGATGGCTGGCGAGCCGCCTCCTTTGTAACTGATAAAGCGCGAACGGGCATCAAAGTTGAGATCAACCAATCTTGCGCCGGGACACACCTGGAAGTAACTGCCAATATCGCCCGTAGTGTTGACATCACTCGCCAATAGAAAAACATTGTCGACGAATGTCGATGGCGGAAATACCAATCGTCGTGAAAATGTGCTGATGACTGAAGACACAGTGTCGTTTCTAAAGCCCATACTTACTGGAGTGTTGTAGGCATTCCAGTTCAATTCAGTGCAATCATTCTCGCCGCCCAAATTAAAGTTTGCGTCAGTGATCAACACCAGACGGTCAGGGGTGGCGCCGCAATTACCAAAGGCGAAGCGCTGAATTCGAGCTGCGGATGCTTTGCCATTCCATCCGCCAAGACTCGCAACAATTTCACCCGGACCAAAGTGCAATGGCACTGAATTATCCTTGGTATTAAAGCTGTTCCAGAACAACACCAACGTTGCGCCCGATCCCATCCACACCGATTGAGTTTTGTCATTGGGGAAGCCCGTCGTTGCATCCCAGCTTGTCCAGTTTTCAATAAAGAAGCTGTTTAATCCTGCGTTCTTGGGATCAATCGTCAATCTGAAACAGGTACCGCTGAAGTTCTGGCCGGTATAGATGAAGGCTTCACCATCCTCCGGGGCGTCGGCGCAATTCATCGGTGGCGTTTCGTACTTTGCCGCGGCCTGACACCACATTGGATGCACCAGCACCACCACAGCTAGCAGAAGCAAGTTCGGAAAGAATTTTTTAGTCATACGCCCTCGGTTATTGATTGGTGACCACCGCGTTCTGAAGAAGCATTACGATAAGCCACGTAATGCGGAATGTTTCTTCTGATTGTCTTACTTCACCTTCGGAAATCATCCGGAGTGACCAGTCGTTAAATTGCGAATAATGCGGTCTGCAGCGCGGTCGCATAGTTTGTTACCTTAATTACAAGATCTATCAGGGTTGCATATGAAGGGCTTTCATTCACTTGTATCGCTTACGGCGTTCTTGTTGCTTTGCAGCGAAGCACAGGCACTGGAGTGGCTTTCAGTTCAAGTACCCGCTCAGTATGAAGGTGGGATGGCCATTCCCGATGCCATTCGGCAGAGTTGTACTGGCCTCGATAGAACAGTTGGCACCGAGGTTGCGTACCAGCTCGAAAAGAACGGATTCGCCAAGATAGATCGTATTGAACGCCTTAATCCCAAGTTGAAAGGCGCGCAACTGGCTTTGACCATCACTCAAGCCGCGGCGAGCAAGGGGCAATGGACTGATCCAAAATCCTTAACATTGAAAGCAGAGTTGCTGCAGGAAGGAAAGTCGATTGAATGGACGACGAAGACTCGCACCGCACGAAGTCAGCTTGATGTTTGCGAAACCATGGAAAAGAACGCCGCCGACATCGGGCAGGACATATACAAGTGGCTGGTTGATTCGCTCAAAAGCAAGACGCTGCCTGCAGATCTGGCAACAACCAGCACGTCTGCGTCGGGGTTGCAACAGCTTCAGTCTCGCACGCTGTGGATCAACAGCAATGTTGCGTATGAACTCGAAGTTGCTGGTCGACAGCTGGTAACTCAGTGCAATATCGAAGAATCACTGATCACCAATACGCGTGACGAATTCTCAAAATCATTACCCGTAAAAACTTTAAAGAAAGCAACCGAAGCAGCACCAGACGATGACTTGTTGCAATTCACCATCGTTGAGATCAAAGGCAGCATTGACAATGCGCCCGAGAAACGCGCCATGACTGTCAGGGCTGATCTACTTCGCAACGGCGCAGTCGTTGATATATTCACTGGCATGCATCGAACAGAGCATGCGGGTTTGTTCGGACAGGTCATTCGCAACACCTGTGATGCACTAAATGATATTGGGAAAACGATGGGCGCTGATACTTATCAGTGGTATCTAAAGCGTGCCACGGCACAATCGGCTGCGACTTCATCCATGCAAAGCAGTGCAACTTCAGCACCCTGAGCGTCATCGCAAACAGATGATGGGCTACTCATCAGAGCTACCGCATTCACAAATACTTAGTGGAAGGACCCCAAGCCCTCGCTGTGCATATGTGCACCATGAGAGAACACATAGGGGATTATAGTAATGGAGCATCGTTCGCCAGATTCATATTGACGTTGAATCTCGATCGGCCTCACACTCGCATTAATCGCACAAGGCGGTTGTGCAACCAACAAAGATCAGCCGATGCAAAAAACTGTCACCCTGGAGTCGATCAGGTCATCGAAACGCGGCCATGAACAGCTGGTGACCTATTGGCATCGCATCAAAGGATTGGCGCGCTTCCCAACTGAAAGCCAGGTTAATCCGGCGGAGCTTGAAGAAAACTGGGACAACATGTTTCTGCTTGAAGTGGATCGGGAAAATCCGGGCAGCTTTCGATACCAGTATGTTGGGCCCTCTATCGTTGAAGCGTATGGCATGGACCCAACCGGCAAGGATCACAATTCAAACGCGGTACCCAATATTCGTTCCATGCTGGAGCTGGGTGCAAAAGTTGCGAGCAACGGCAACGTGGGCATGGATGAATCCTGGTTTCTGAACAATAAATCGCAAAAGGTCATGTATCGCTGTTCCTTAGTGCCTCTGTCTTCACCCAGCGATCGCGAGCACGTCTATTTCATCTTGGGCGTGATGAGCTGGCGTCGCGAGGGACAGCTAGAAAGCTCATTTCCAATTTGATTATCTGGTGCAAGACACTCCAGTGCGCTTGGCAATAACTCTGAGCACTGATCTCCAAAATGGCTGACTACAAATGGATTTGGTCTGCCGATTACGTTGCTGTGCATCTTCTGACGCCCTCTGTTATACCTGTACATACAGTCGGCATTTAAAAGGAATATCCAGTTTCAACAAGCGCTTGCGAGGAAATTGAGTGCGATGTTATCTTGCACGCACTGTGTTATTCAGACTAGAGAAAACAAGTTAGGGCAACGAGATGAATGCGCTCATGCAATTGGTCGCTTCGAAGCAGCGACTGTTTGTCGATGCGGTGCGCGAGTCACAGCAAGCAATTGACGCACTTGAAGAACAGCTAGGTGTGGTGCTGCCAGCAGATGTT
>DATAHE010000324.1:0-3305 GCA_036263355.1 Steroidobacteraceae bacterium
AGCAGGATCCATCGTGGCGTTACTTCCCTGCCGACAACGAAAAAGTCGCAGTGGAAAATCATGTCTACGTCGGGGCAGATTTTGTTTGCAAAGCCTGTCATGCATTAAACGGCGCAAAATGTGAATATTGTGGCAGCTGCGGCGCACCACTGAGTGAAGCGGCGCATGCAAAACAAGGTGCAACACGCGCAAAAGAAGAAGGGCAATCATTCGCCACGGAAGATTTAAAGCAGCGGCAACAGGCAGAGCAGGCCGCATCATTGGCGGCGATGGATAAAGACTCGGGATCAAAAAGTTCCAGATTAAAAGTTATCGTCATTGGCGTGTTGATTGTCATCGCCATGACAATCTACGCATTCACAAGAACAGAAGTAACAACCGTCACCGTCACCGGATTCAAATGGCAACGCAGTATCGGTATTGAAATGATGCAGGCAGTGCCTGGAAGAACCGAATGCGGCAATCAACCGGGCGATGCCTACAATATCTCGCAGCACTATGAGCAAGTGGGCACGCGCCAGGTGCCGGATGGTGAAACGTGCCAGACGCGGCAGATTGATCAGGGTGATGGCACGTTCCGCGAACAACAGGAATGTCACACACGTTATCGCAGTGAAGCGGTGATGGGATATATGTGCAGCTATGTTGCTAATCGCTGGGCACCGATTAATGCGGCGCTTTCTTCCGGTGACAAGACTGCAGCGCCGTACTGGCCCATCACCAACATCAATTCAAATGCAGGATGTTTAGTGCTGGGTTGCAAGCGCGAAACACAACGCAACGAACAATACTTGTTGCTGTTGAAATCAGAAAAGAATCGCGACTATGAATGCGCGGTGTCGCATGAATTATGGGATCGATCGACTGAAGGAGAATCTTTCCGCATCAAAGTGGGATCGCTACTGCATCATGCGAAGTGCGATACACTCACGGAAAAATGATCAGCTGGATTTGTATCCCGACGTGATGGGATAACGCCAGTCACGACCAAACGCACGATTACTGACGCGCACGCCGGGAGGTGCCTGGCGTCGCTTGTATTCGTTACGCTTGACCATTTCAAGCACACGCCCAACGACGGCGCGGTCATAACCGCGCGATGCGATTTCATCGACGGACAAGTCAGACTCGATAAACAACTCCAGGATCGCATCGAGTATTTCGTAGGGCGGCAACGAATCGGTATCTTTTTGATCGGGGCGCAGCTCAGCCGACGGCGGACGATCAATGACCTTCTGCGGAATAGCAGGTGATATACCATTGCGATAACGCGCCAGTCGATACACCATCATCTTGCTGCAGTCTTTAATCGGTGCAAAACCACCGGCCATATCACCATATAGCGTGGCGTAGCCCACTGCCATCTCGCTTTTGTTACCGGTGGTTAACACCATGCTGCCCATCTTGTTCGAGATAGCCATCAGTAAAATGCCACGACAACGCGCCTGGATATTTTCTTCCGTTGCATCTGGCTTGCGACCCTCAAACACGGGTTGCAAAGCCTTCTGTACCGAATCAAACATGTTCTCAATTGAAATAACGTCGTAGCGCACATTCAATGCCTTCGCCTGCGATGCGGCCTCATCAAGACTGAGCTGCGAGGTATAGCGTGAAGGCATCATCACTGCATGTACGCGATCAGCCCCCAATGCATCGATAGCAATCGCAAGCGTCAGCGCCGAATCAATACCGCCCGATAGTCCAAGCACAATCCCCGGAAAGCGATGCTTGTGAACATAGTCACGCACACCCATCACGAGAGCGCCGTAGACACTTGCCTCCTCTGATAGAAGAGGTTCGATATGAGCAGGCTGCGGTTCGATCACGTCAGTGATATTGATATCCACTGCGAACACGCCTTCGGCAAACGGTGCGATACGCTGCACCACTTCACCACGTGCATTCATTACGAATGAATTGCCGTCGAACACTAGTTCGTCTTGGCCGCCGAGTAGATTGAGATAAACAACCGGAAGCTTTACGTCATTGATGCGTTCGCGTACTACGGCTTCGCGACGTTGCTGATAGTTGAGCGCATAAGGAGAGCCGTTGATCACGACGATCAACTGCGCACCCGCCTCTTTCGCAGCGCGCGCTGGCGTGGGCTCCCAGATATCTTCGCAGATTAATGTCGCGATCTTGATTCCCTTGATCTCGACGATACCGGTTGTCGTTCCTGGTTTGAAATAGCGCTTTTCATCGAACACTTTGTAGTTTGGCAGTTCACGCTTGCGATACTGCAGCAAGGTATTGCCATCGCGCATGACGACGCAGGCGTTATAGATGGTCTTGTCTACGTATTCGGGATAACCAACCAGCGTGGTAATGCCATGCACTTCATTGCGCACACGATCCAGGCCCGTTTGCACCTGACGGCGCACACCAGCATGAAACAGCAGATCTTCTGGCGGATAACCAGTGAGTGTGAGTTCAGGAAAGAGAATCAGATCCGCATGCAACCGATCGCGGGCATCGGCTGCTGCAGTGATAACGCGTTGCGTGTTGCCCGCCACATCGCCAACAGGGATGTTGAGCTGGGCAAGCGCGATGCGCAAAGTACTACTCATATATTCAGCAGCAGAAGATTATTTCTTCTTTGCCGCCTTCTTGACCTGCTTCACTTTCTTTGCAGGCTTTTTGGCTTTTGCCACAACCTTCTGCTTTGCAACTTTCTTGACAGCCTTCTTGGCCGTTTTCTTTGCAGACTTCTTTGTCACCTTGGCGACCGAAGGCTTGGCAGACTTCGAAGATTTCTTCTTGCGATGCTTCGCGTATTCCTGAGCAATGGCAGCGCCGAGTTCAGCAGGCGAACGCACAGTACGAACACCGGCGTCTTCCAATGCTGCGAATTTATCGGCTGCAGTGCCTTTGCCGCCTGCAACGATGGCGCCCGCATGGCCCATGCGTTTGCCGGGAGGTGCTGTCACACCGGCAATATAAGAGACAACGGGCTTGGTAACGTTGTCCTTGATGAAACGTGCGCCAGCTTCTTCGTCACTGCCACCGATTTCACCGACCATGATGATGGCTTCGGTTTGTGGGTCTTCTTCAAAGCGCGCGAGCACATCAACGAAATTCATGCCGCGTACTGGATCACCGCCAATTCCGACGCAGGTACTTTGACCCAAACCGATGTTGGTGGTTTGGAATACCGCTTCATAAGTCAATGTGCCGGAGCGCGATACGATACCAACCTTACCTGGCTGGTGAATGAAGCCCGGCATGATGCCGATCTTGCATTCGCCGGGAGTGATGATGCCGGGACAGTTCGGACCAATCAGCAAGCTGCCATAGTCTTTCAATGC
>DATAHE010000325.1:0-3101 GCA_036263355.1 Steroidobacteraceae bacterium
ACGCGATATTCATTCGCGTCGGGCAGCAATACGCTTAAACCCCACACCAAGCCGGTGAAACCGGCAGACCACTGTAGACGGCGCGCCCAATGGGCCGCGTTGATCTGTGCCGGACTTAGCGAACGATACTTGCGCCAGTCAAGCAGTCGCAGGCCATAACATAGCGACAAGGAAATAAACCATGCAATAACCCATGAATGCGGGCCATGATTCCAGATGCCTGTTGCCAGCAACAATGAAAGCAGCAACGCTGGCAGAAACAATTTCGGACCAATGTCATATGCCTGAGCGATGGTCTCGTTCAGTACTTCTTGATCAATCGATTCGGAGTTGCCTTGGTCGGAAGCGGGTTGCATTGCCATTACACGGGTAAGAGTAACCACTACCTGCATCGGCAATGGCAATGCAATCTGAAGTTGTAATATTTGTGCGCTTGTTAATTTTTTGGTAAGTCCATCGACTGCCCCGTATATCGCGTCCAAATTTGCGTCTTGCCAAGCAATGAGAATCCTATGTAACCACGCACTTTGAGCGTGCCATCCTGACGCAGCTCCAATTTGCACTTATAGGTGCTACCACCTTTTGGATCGTAAATGGTACCGCCAGACCATTGACCATCACCGTCGTACTTCAGACCTTGCATGATGACTTGACCGCGCAGCGTCAAACTGCGCTTGGCAGGATCAGGGTTATTGGTGTCGAGCTTGCCTTTATCATTGCCACCCACGATACGACCTTCGTACACATCACCGTTGCGTGTGATCTGGATAATGCCGTCCTTCGGTTCCGTCAACCAGTTACCCTGAATCGCAACCTGCGCATCATCCGCTGCAAAGGCAGTGCCCGAGATTAAACACGCACCGATCAAATAAACAGCGGCACAAATAATTGAGCCGATGGATTGATTACGCAATGATCTGGTCATCATGATTCCCCCGTTGATGTACATGCATGTTACGACTGCCGCAGTACAGCGCAATTGATGGATGATTGCAATACGGGATGCGGTATAGTGCTCTTATGAAGAACGCCGACAGCAACGTTGCAAGTAATGCATTAGCGAATGAAACCAGTCTGTACCTGCGACAGCATGCGACCAATCCTGTGCAGTGGCATGCATGGAATGACGAGAGCCTGAAGCTGGCACGTGACAGCGGCAAACCCATTCTGCTGTCGATTGGCTATTCAGCGTGTCACTGGTGTCATGTCATGGCACATGAATCATTTGAAGACGAAGCCATCGCAGCGATCATGAACGAACACTTTATCAACATCAAAGTGGATCGCGAAGAACGTCCCGACCTCGATAAAATTTATCAGTTTGCACATCAGGTGCTTACGCAGCGTCCCGGCGGCTGGCCGTTAACCATGTTTTTGACGCATGATGATCACATGCCATTTTTTGGCGGCACTTATTTTCCGCCTGCGCCACGCCATGGATTGCCGAGTTTCCCGGAACTGTTATTGCGGGTAGCCATGTTCTATCAGGAACGTAGCGGCGAACTACGCCAGCAAAATGAAGCGCTGAAGAAAATCTTTATCGACAATCAGCCCGAATTGACAACACAACCATCGCTGGATGATCAGCCTTTGCAACAGGCGCGCACCACGCTGGAAGCACAATTCGACACAGAGTTCGGCGGCTTTGGTGGCGCTCCCAAGTTTCCACATTCACGCACATTGGAATTCTTATTGCGTCAGTGGCATGCCAGCAGTGGCAACGAACAACCAGATCTGCATGCGCTGTTTATGAGTGCATTAACACTGACCCGCATGGCAGAAGGTGGCATGTATGACCAATTGGGCTGGGGATTCTTCCGCTACTCCGTTGATCGTTACTGGATGATTCCGCATTTTGAAAAGATGCTGTACGACAACGCAGAGTTACTGCGCGTGTATGCGCAGGCAGCGACTGCTACGGGCGATCCGTTATTTAAACGCGTGGCACGCGAAACCGCCGCATGGTTGTTGCGCGACATGCGATCACCTTCACACGCATTCTGGTCCACCCTGGATGCCGACTCTGAAGGACAGGAAGGCAAGTTCTATGTGTGGGATAAAGAGGAAATAAGAAAAGCGTTGCCGGACAATGAATATAAAGTGCTGGCACAACGTTATGGACTGGATAATGAGCCCAACTTTTCCGAGCATGGTCATCACTACTGGCACCTGCATGCTTACCGCAGTATGGAAGAAGTGGCGACACAAACCGGACTAACACTTGATGACACCTATCACGAACTGCAACATGCACAGCAGCGATTGCTGGCGATCCGCAATCAGCGAGTGTGGCCGGGCCGCGATGAAAAAGTATTAACTGCATGGAATGCACTGGCCATCGGCGCACTGGCTATCGCATCACGCAATCTGGTTGATGAGCGATCAGGCGACGCCGCATGTAACGCACTGGATCAGCTGCGTACGCATGTATGGAAGAACGGGCAGTTATTCGCCGTTCAATCTGATGATCAAGTTCGCTTCGAAGCCTATCTCGATGACTACGCTTATCTGCTCGACGCGACAGTCGAAGTCATGCAATACCGCTGGCGGGATATTGACCTGCAATTTGCCAGTGAATTGGCGGATGCGTTACTGGATGGCTTTGAAGATCGCGAGAAAGGCGGCTTCTTCTTCACCTCCAATCATCACGAGCAATTGATTCACCGTCCGAAAACTTTTTCGGACGAAGCAATACCTTCCGGCAATGCCATTGCCGCGCAGGCGTTATTGCGTCTGGGGTTCTTACTGGGTAATACGCGTTACTTGCAGGCAGCTGAGAAGGTGCTGATCGCTGCATCACCCGCATTGCAGCGTTACCCTTCAGGTCATACCAGCATGCTGATTGCGTTGTCGGAGCATTTGTCGCCGCCACAGATCATTGTGATTCGTGGTGATGCGCAAGAGGCATCACATTGGCAGCGATCACTCAACACCATTTATCAACCACGACGAATGATTCTCTCCATTCCATCTGATGCGGTACTGCCCGAATCACTGGCCGTTAAAAAGCCGATCGACTCCGGTATTGTTGCATATATATGTGTAGGTGAAACTTGTAGCGAACCCGTTCGTTCACTGGAAGCATTGATTGCATTGTCGCG
>DATAHE010000326.1:0-1545 GCA_036263355.1 Steroidobacteraceae bacterium
ATGAACAAGCTGTGGTATCACCACCGTGGTCAATTCATATGGGTGCAGGCACTGCACGTTATTCATTTATCTGGTCAATGGCTGGCGAGAATCAGGACTACGCCGATATGCAAGCCGTTCCCGTAGACACGCTGCGGTGAGATCTGCCATGAACTTTCTGTTTGACTTGCATGGCAAAGTTGCCATGGTGACGGGCGCGAACACCGGAATTGGGCAAGCTATTGCAGTGGCATTGGCAAGCGCTGGTGCCACCATCGTTACTGTTTCGCGTGGTGATGTATCGGAAACATCCAGACTGGTCATTGCGACCGGACAGCGATGTATCGATTTGAAGGCTGATCTAGCTTCCACCAAGCCCATTCCGGCGCTGGTTGAAGAAGCCATTAAACAAGCAGGCGGCATTGATATTCTCGTTAACAATGCGGGCATCATCAAACGCAATCCGGCACTGGAATACACAGAAGAAGATTGGGACGCGGTGATCAATGTAAATCTGAAGAGCGTGTTCTTTCTCAGTCAGGCCGTTGCCCGGCATATGAGCACCAAGAACCGCGGCAAGATCATCAACATTGCATCAATGCTTTCGTTTCAAGGTGGCATGCGTGTTGCGGCGTACACAGCGAGTAAAAGCGCTATTGCGGGGGTCACCAAGTTACTCGCAAACGAATGGGCATCTCGCGGTATTAACGTTAATGCCATTGCGCCGGGCTATATCGAGACGAACAACACTGCAGCGTTGCGTGAAGACGAAGCACGAAACAAATCTATTCTTGCACGCATCCCTGCAGGTCGGTGGGGCAAACCAGAAGACATGGGTGGTGCTGCGATTTTTCTATCAAGTGCAGCAGCTGATTACATGCATGGTGCGATTGTTCCGGTCGACGGTGGCTGGCTGGCCTCTTGATCCTTGCATTTCGAAGCAATCCCGACTGTCCGCACCAAGCCAAGTAGGCTCTGATAATTTGGATATTTTTCTTGTGGCTAGGAAGTACCGCGCGCAGAACCGCAGTGTATGCGTAATACATGAGCCCTCCTCCAATGAAAGCACGGAGCACGGAACTGACAACGCCATAGGAAAATAAACAATTAGTCAGCGCTTACTTAGTAGGTGCCGCGCTGAATGTATGGCACCTGAGCGAAAAGCTGTCGTTCAAATGAACGCGGATCATTTTCCAGTCTTGTCTTCACATCAAAGATCATCGTGGTACGTTCGGACAAGGTATAAGGTTTCCACAACGGCATTGCGGAATGATCAGGTTTGCCGTGACGCGCGAAGTTAATCAACACATCACACATCATTTCCGATACCTTCTTCGCGCCAGCAGTCGTTCCCGTTCTTGATCCCGGCGCATCGAGATTGTTAAACACCAAAGGAATATCCAGTGTGTGACAGGCACGCCAGCGACCTTCATCATCCGGTGACGGGAAGTTAAGTTGATATACGTAAGCTGGTACACGTTGCTGCGCTCTTAACTCCGCTTCGATAATGGCGCCGCGCCACGAACGACCTGCAGTTGACGCGGCAAAGAACACTTCCGACGCAGA
>DATAHE010000327.1:0-7457 GCA_036263355.1 Steroidobacteraceae bacterium
AAGGCGGATGCGATTTTGGTTGCAGTCCTTGAAAACGTATAAAGTTCGAGCTGATTCAGTCTCTCGATGCAAACAAAAAGGCGACCATCTGGTCGCCTTTTCTTCAATGCGCGTACAACGCTATTAATCGCTTATCTACCTAACTTGAACTCAATGGGATGACATCCCTGTTCTTGCGATGTGTATCTATCTGCAACAATGGATCGGTGGTTACCCAATCGGCAAGCGTCTTGCCTTGCAGGCCACTGCGTAACAGGCCATTGATCTGCGCAGCAATCTCATCAGCCGCTGCGATGGTTCGGAGCATGGGTGCGCGCGGATCGGCTGCTTCGTTGCGCACCGCCTCAAGGATCTGATGCAATTGAATCTGTGACAAGTCACGAGCCGGTATATAAGCATCTTCTTCAGTGACGACCAGCAGATCTGCATTCAGCAATGCATTGACGATGGGGCGCAGAGCAGCCAGTGAAAGTTCGAGGTTGCGAGATAGTTTGCTCAAGGTCCAGCGACGTGTGCTGTTCTTGAAGTCATATGCGATGAGATACATGATCGACAGGCCAACACGTTCCTGAAACGCCGGCGTAATCTGCATGTCGCGATGACCAGCGCGTAGTGACTGCGGATGTTGTATGTAGAACGAAAGCTGCGCACCAACGAGCAGAATCAGCCATGAAACATATGCCCATATCAAGGCGAGGATGATGATGGCAAAGCCCGCATAAATGACCATGGTCTGTGCCGAGCTGGCAACGTAATGGGTGAACAATGCGCCGCCTGCAGTCCACAATGCACCCGCAGTGAAACCACCGATGAGTGCTGATTTAATTCGAACCTTGGTATTGGGAATAAAACCATAGGCAAAGCTGAATGCGATGCTAATCAATAGAAACGGCGTGACATGCGTAAAGGCGCTCAACAACCACGCAATCGAACCGAGGTGGGTGAAACTTTGCGCCGCATCAGACTTGCTGACGGCAGTAAACACGCCAATGGCTGCAGCCATCAACACGGGCCCAACAATCATTACACTGAGGTAATCGCCAAAGCGGCGTGCAAAGCTGCGTGGTTGTTCAACACGCCATACAAAGTTGAAGCTCTCTTCGACTTTCTGGATGGTGGAGATAACGGTGTAGATCAATATCGCGAGGCCCAGTGAGCCCAGCACACCGCCACGCACGCTATTGATGGAGCTCATCATGTTGTTGCTTAGCTCGGCGGCTTTTTGATCACCGATGGGCTGGAGAAAACGATACAACAGTGGTTGAAGAATCTGGCTGTAACCCAGTCCCTTCAACACCGAGAACGCAAGTGCCATCAACGGAGCGATTGATAGCAACGTGGTGTAAACCAGGCTCATGGCCCGCAAGGTCAATTGACCCTGCAACACATCGCGAATCAACGCATAAGGGTAACGCAGAAAACGCAGCGTGATCGACAGCCAGGGTTGATGGCTGGGCGTGAAGAGAAAATGACGCAGGCGCAAATGGAGCAGATGCAACATGTGCTTAAGATACACCAAATCTTTGTCTGGCTTGATGCATGCTGACAAAGAGAGAAGCTCAATTGGCAACTCTGCTGCTTATAGCCTTGAGCGCGTGCCTCGGAGAATAACTAGCCGTCGCCTTCAGCGAACTGCGCTGAATACCAATGTGCCGGTGAAGGGCTATGGAATCGTTGTGGAATGTCACGCACCAGATCGGGAATCATGTCGGGGCTAACGGGCTGCGAATAGAAATACCCTTGTGCATCATCGCAACCGGACTGCCGCAGGAAGTTGGCTTGCTCCAGTGTCTCGACGCCTTCGGCAATAATTTTCATATCCAGTGTTTTGCCGAGTGCGATGACGGCCCGAACAATGGATTGATCGCCAATGCTGTGGGCAGCGCCGCTGACAAAGCTGCGATCCACCTTCAGACATCCCAGGCGGAAGCGCTTCAGATAACTGAGTGATGAATAACCGGTGCCGAAATCATCCAGCGCAACTTTGACACCCATCTCCGCAAGGTCATTGATCAACTCGGCTGCGCTCACTGGGTCGCCCATCACCATGCTTTCCGTCAGCTCCAGTGTCAGCTGACGTGGTTTAAGGTCGTGCTTGCTCAACGCATCGGCGACACGTTTGGACAAATCACCCCGTGAAAATTCGCGAGTGGACAAATTTACGGCAACATTGGGCTCATGCCAACCGAGTTGCTGCCAGCGATGCAGTTGTGCACAGGCAGTATTCAACACCCAATCACTGATCGGCAGAATCAACCCGGTCTCTTCTGCAATGGAAATAAAGCGTGCGGGACTGATGAGACCCAACTGCGGATGATGCCAGCGCAGTAATGCTTCAACGCCGGTGATTTTTCCGGTGTTGAGGTCCACGACTGGTTGATAGTCCAATAGAAATTGATTCCGTTTCAGCGCTTGCGGCAGGCTGTTTTGCAGTACGAAACGCTCTGCAGCAGCGGCATCACCAGTTGGCGAATAAAGTGCCACTGCATTGCGACCCCGTTCTTTTGCCTGATACACCGCAGCATCTGCAGTACGGATCAACGACTCCGCATCGGTGCCATCGCGTGGAAAGCAACTGATGCCAATGCTCGCGGTAATGAAGAATTCACGATTGGCGATGACAAAGGGACGTTCCAGCGCATTGCGAATGGTCTCTGCGTATGTCAGTACATCGTCGGTACTGGTAGCACTGCTGCGTACCAGCACAAATTCATCACCACCTAAGCGGGCAACAAAATCTTGTGGTTCTTTATGATGCGTTAGTCTTTCGGATACCGCGCGAATCACCGCATCACCAGTGCGATGACCCAATGTGTCGTTGATGGATTTAAACCGGTCGAGTTCAATCAGCAACAATGCAATCAAGCTGGAGGAAGAAGCTCCCGTCAAAATCGTACGAAGCTGTGTTTCCAGAGCGGATCGATTAGGCAGGCCGGTTAATACATCGTGACCAGCAAGATATTCAATGCGTTGTTCAACATCGCGTAGCGAAGAGAGATCAGTGAGCACCGCGGTATAGTGTTCGATGTTGCCTTGTTCATCGCGTACCGGACTGATACTGAAGATGGCGGGGAACTGGCCTGCATCGCGACGTCGACAGATCAACTCGCTCAACCAGCTGCCGGTCACAGCAATCGTGCGTGTCACATTGGTGTGCAAGTTGGGATTGTCTTCGCCGGTGATAACTGTTCCGAGTGGCAAGCCGAGTACTTCTTCCGGTTCAAATCCTGTCAGTGCCGTGTATGCCTTGTTGACGGTAATTACACGTAGATTCGCATCGGTGATGACGACGCCTTCGGACAGATGCTGCAAGGCGTTGGAGTTGATTTTCAGTTGTTCTTCAGCCAGACGACGATCAGTGATATTCAAATGCATAACCACTGCGCCACCGCCGTGCTGGTCGCTATGTACCGGTGTGATCATCACACGGAACCAGCGCTTTGCATCATCGCCATGCACTGCATATTCCTGCACGAACTGCGGACGCGAACCGTTCAATACCGAGTGCACACCTCGGGCGATGTTCGCAGCTTGCAAGTTATGCTGACTGGAAAGACGCAAGCACGCGGCTGCGTAATCTGTACCCACTCCCCATTCAGGGTGGGTGAATCCCTGACGATTACCATCGCGTCGCCATGCTTCATTGGTGGCAATGATCTTGCCTTGTTTGTCCAGTAACGCTACGTGAGCGGGCAGTGAATCCAGCAAAGCTATATTCAACGCAGCCAGACGTTGTTGATCACGTTCGGTGCGCTGCTTTGCCAAGCGATCACGACGCATGTTCAATGCGTTTTCAATCGCCGGTCCCAGGCGAGTCATGCGGTCTTTAAGTAGATAGTCCGCAGCACCATGACGAATACATTGCACAACAATTTCTTCGGTCACGGCACCAGTAAATACAATCAGTGGAATATCATTGTTGCGTGAGCGCAGAATCCGCAACGCGGCGAGGGCGCCGAAGCCGGGGACTTCATAATCGGCGATGATGATGTCGGGCAGCCACTGCAATTGTTGAAGAAACGCTTCTTCTGATTCAACGCGCTGCCAATCGATATCGGGCCACGTGCGTCGCAATGACGCAATGGCGATCTCCGCGTCCGTTGGAGAGTCTTCGATGATGAGAACTTTCAACGCACTGCTCATGATGATCTGTAGTACTAATCCCCGTGCGAGCGTTCAATGGGTCGTCTCTTCAGCTAGTGTAGGACGACTCATCATTGTGCATGATTCGTCATTTACCTACGTGATACTAAGGCCGTCCCGCTGGTTGACGAACTTATGTCCTATCCGCATTGCCAGTTTATGAGGCTAATTGAAAGAAGAATTGCGCACCGTGATGTGGTTCCGCTTGTGCCCATATTCGTCCGCCATGCAGGGCAATGATTCGCTGCGCAATGGCAAGACCAAGACCCTGTCCTCTCAGATCTTCACGGCCATGCAATTGCTGAAAGGGTACAAATAGCTTGTTGAGCAACGACATATCAAAGCCGATGCCATTGTCCCGGACAAAGTAAGTGGTGTGTTCACCTTCTTCAATACTGCCGACTTCAATTTCTGCATCAGCGACATTGACCGTGCATTTCCATGCATTTTCCAGCAGTTTTGTCATGGCCTGCTTTAACAAACGCGCATCGCCATGAACGGGCAATGGCGATGCAATGTTGATACGTGGTTGGTGAGCAGGGTAACGTACCGCAATCTCGGCAACAGCCTCTCTGCACAAAGTACCGAGATCAATATCCATCGGAATCATTTCAACTTGTGTAATGCGAGACAGTGCGAGCAACGCATCAATCATTGCCGTCATGCGTTGTGAGGATTGTTCCAGCCGCATCAAATAGTGCTTGCCGGTGTCGTCGATGGTGGTCGCAAGGTGCTCTTGCAGCGCTTGACTGAAGCCTGTTAACGCACGCAGCGGAGCGCGTAGATCATGCGATACCGCATACAATAATCCTGACATCTCCTGCTGCGTCTGTGCGAGTTGGGCTTTGCACTGATTAAGAGACTGCCTTACCTGTTCCAGGTCCGGGTGATGCGGGTCATGCAGTGTCTGTGTCATGACAGTGGCTCAGATGTGCTCAGTGTTTATGAGAGATGCAGTTGCCATTCGCGTACTCCTTTTAACCAGTTCCATTTAAAGCGAGATATTCTTTCAATGCGCAATCTATTTCGGCATTGTCTGGTTATAGATGAATTTTTCATCACCATCAATGCATTAAAATAAAGATGTAAATGCTCTCACTCTGCCATCAGTCGTTGCGCCACTTCCTGATACTTTTCGGTAGTGCGTTTGATGATATCTGCGGGCAACGATGGACCTGGCGCCTGTTTGTTCCAGCTTAACGTTTCCAGATAATCACGTATGAACTGTTTGTCGAAACTGGCAGGACTGCTACCTGGCTTATAAGTGTCGACTGGCCAGAAGCGAGATGAGTCTGGTGTCAACGCTTCATCAATCAGCACCAGCGTGCCTTGCTCATCGATGCCGAACTCGAATTTGGTGTCAGCAATAATAATGCCGCGTTGCAGGGCATAGTCGGCAGCAAAACGATATAGCGCGATTGCTGTGTCACGCACCTGCTGCGCGAGTTCTGCACCGATTAGTTTTTCTACTGTAGCAAAGTCGATGTTCTCATCATGCGTTCCCATCGGCGCTTTGGTAGTGGGTGTGAACATCGCTTCGGGCAACTTGTCAGCCATCTTTAAACCGGTTGGCAATTTAATGCCGCAGATAGACCCACTGCTTTGATATTCCTTCCAGCCCGAACCAATGATGTAACCTCGAACCACGGCTTCTACTGGCAATGCTTTCAATCGTCGCACTACCAGCGAACGATCCGCGATCAATGCCAGCTCCTGTACATCGGTGACGACGCTGGCCAATGGTATGTCGAGCAATTGGTTGGGAATAAGGTGTGTGGTCTTGTTAAACCAGAAGCGCGATATCTCTGTCAGTACACGGCCTTTACCCGGGATGGGATCGGGAAGAATGACATCAAAGGCGCTCAACCTGTCAGTGGTCACGATCAGCATTGATTTTTCATCAATCGCATATATATCGCGTACTTTCCCCTGATGAATGCGTTTAAGACTCTGCAGCCGCGATTCGCGCATGGGCGGCGACGCAGCTACTGATGAGTTAAGAGAATTGGACATGGCTGGGGAGTTCTGCATAAAGTGCGCATTCTCGCAGCGCTGGCGTTACCACACAAGGTTGTCAGTTCTTCGGTTGGGCTCGGTCAGGTCGATTCGTGGTCAAAAGCTAGTTGGTTGGTATGTGGCAAGGCAAGATTATCGGGGCAATCATTGGATATCTGATTGGCAGGACGCCAGGCGCGATTATTGGCGCGTTTATCGGGCATCTCATTGATGTTGAGCGCGAGCAGCGCACGGCAGGCGGCCGCACAGCCGATGTTCAGCAGGTCTTCTTCCGCACCACCTTTCAGGTGATGGGGCATGTGGCCAAATCAGATGGACGCGTCTCCGAACAGGAAATTCAGGCAGCACGTGCGGTGATGGCGCAATTCCGATTGTCGGAAGCGGACCGGCTTCGCGCAATGGAGTTATTCACCGAGGGCAAGTCGCCGAATTTTCCGTTGCAGCAAACGCTATCGGGTCTGGCGCGCATGTGTGCCAACCGTCTGGATCTACGATTGATGTTTGTACAGATTCAGTTACAAACCACCTATCTTGGCGGCGGTTTGAATGATGCGAGTCGCACTGTACTGTTGCGAGTTTGCACTGCGTTGAACGTATCGCAATATCAATTCGCCCAGATGGAAGCGATGCTGCACATGCAAGGTCAAAGCGCCGGTGGTCCTGGTACCTCACGTAATTCTGCGACATCACTGGATGAGGCATATCAAGTGCTCGGCGTGGCAAAGACCGCATCCGATGCGGAGGTAACGAAAGCGTATCGTCGTCTGATGAATCAGAATCATCCTGACAAGCTGGTGGCAAAGGGATTGCCAGAATCAATGATGAAAGCAGCGGAGGAGAAGACGCGCAGCATTCGTGCTGCCTACGAAGTGATCGCGGCTGCCCGGGGGATAAAGTAGGGGATCAAGTAGAATCCCTCTGGGGCGACAATCATGAAAGCAGTCAGATTCTCATCTCTCAAGGGTTATCTTCTATTCACAACATTGCTGACTGCTTGCGCAACGGTGCAAACCACTCAGCAAGGTGTAATTGGTGTGGATCGCAAGCAGTATATGCTGGTCTCTGAGGAGGCAGTGGAGAAGAGTGCCACAACGGCATATGCACAAGCACTGGACGGTGCAATCAAGAAAGGTGAATTGAATGTCGATGCGACGCAAACGGCACGCGTCAAGGCGATTACCAATCGATTGATTCCGCACACTGCCGCATTCAGGCAGGATGCAACGAAGTGGGATTGGCAGATCAATGTACAGAAGACTGCCGATGTGAATGCTTACTGCATGCCCGGCGGTAAGATC
>DATAHE010000328.1:0-2558 GCA_036263355.1 Steroidobacteraceae bacterium
GCAAAACATCATTAGAGAATATGGCGAAGAACGCTTTGCGCGACGCATTGCCAACGCCATCGTATCGTATCGCCGCGAACAACCGATTACGAGCACCACTCAACTTGCCGAGTTGATTGACAAGGCAGTACCTACTCGCGAACCCGGAAAACATCCCGCAACTCGTACCTTCCAGGCAATTCGAATTGCCGTGAATGCCGAGCTGGAACAAATACAGCAGGCATTAACTGAAGTGATTGATGTACTCGAACCAAGTGCGCGTTTATGTGTCATCAGTTTTCATTCACTGGAAGATCAATTGGTGAAACAGTTCATGCAAGTGAATTCGCAGGATGATCCGATGTATGCCGGGTTGCCGAATATTCCTGCTGATAAGCGCGCCAAGCTGAAGCGTGTGGGTCGCGCCATCCATCCAACGGATGCTGAAGTGCGCAGCAACCCACGTGCCCGCAGCGCCATTCTGCGTGTAGCAGAAAGGATGGCTGCATGAGCGCTTCCACCAAGTTTACGTTTGCAGTGTTGTGGGTGTTGCTGCTCTCTTCATCAGTTGCGGTGGTGTGGAGCAAGCAGCAATCACGTAACCAGTTCGTCGCGTTGCAGCGTTTGCAGAAAGAACGCGATCAACTGGATACCGAATGGGGTCAGTTGCGTCTGGAGCAAAGCACCTGGGTGACGTACGGCCGTATTGAAAAGATTTCGCACGATGAATTGCACATGTCTGTTCCTGATCTTAGCGATCCGAACAAAGTGCACTTGATCGAGCCTATGCAGAACAAGGCAGCAGGAAAGTAATGATCGACTTGCGCAACAATGACAGCAAAGCCTTCGCCGTGGAGCAATTCCGCGGTCGATTGCGCTGGGTCATGCTTGCGTTGTTGTTGTCCAGTGCGGGTCTGGTTGCGCGCGCTGTGCAGTTGCAGCTGCTTGACGATGGCTTCCTTCTTAGTCAGGGCAATGCGCGTTACACCCGCGTTGCCAAGCTCGCGGCTCATCGCGGTGCCATTTATGATCGTAACGGCGAAACACTGGCGGTAAGTACCCCAGTAGATTCTGTTTGGGTGAATCCCAAAGAGTTGCAGCAAGCGTCCGATCAAATTCCAAAGCTGGCAGAGGCACTTAATCGAGATCGTAACTGGCTGGCACAACGAGTCAGCAGCAGTCTTGATCGCGATTTCGTTTATCTCGTGCGTCATATGAATCCCAAAGACGCCGCACAAGTAAAGGCACTTAATATCCCTGGCGTGTATCTGCAACGTGAATATCGTCGCTATTATCCAGCAGGCGAAGTAACGGGGCATGTGCTGGGCTTTACCAACATTGACGATGAAGGTCGTGAAGGCTTGGAGCTGGCATACGATCACTGGCTGGCGGGTAGCCCCGGCGCCAAGCGCATCATTCAGGATCGTTATGGGCGCACAGTAGAAGACATCGAGAGTATTCGTGCGACCCGTCCGGGCGAAGATGTCACGACGAGCATTGATCTTCGTGTTCAATATCTTGCCTATCGCGAATTGAAAGCGGCCATTCAACAACGCAACGCGGTGTCAGGTTCTGCTGTTGTAGTCGATGTTGAAACCGGTGAAGTGCTGGCCATGGTCAATCAGCCGTCATACAACCCGAATGATCAGGAACAGCGCGAGCCCGGTGATATCCGTAATCGTGCGGCAACCGATCTGCTGGAACCTGGTTCGATCATGAAACCCTTCGTCGCAGCGGCTGCCGTACAAACGGGTCGTTATAACGCCAATTCGATCATTGATACTTCGCCGGGCTTGATCAAGGTGGGCATCAAGACGATTGAAGATGAGCATCCCATTGGTGCTGCTCCACTAACCACCGTGATGGCCAAGTCCAGCAACGTGGGAATGACCAAGCTCGCACTATCTCTCGCGCCAGAATCCATGTGGAAAACGCTGGATTCATTTGGCTTCGGTCAAGTCACAGGCAGTGGCTTTCCTGGCGAAGCCGCTGGCATGTTGCTCAACTACAAACAATGGCGACCTATTAATCAAGCGAACATGTCTTTCGGCTATTCGCTTTCGGTAACGCCGCTGCAGCTCGCGCATGCTTACTCCATTCTCGGTGCGGGTGGTATCTCGCGTCCGCTGTCACTGAAAAAATTGGATGAGTCCGTTGAAGGTCAGCGTGTACTTGATGAACGTACCGCACGCGAAATGATCAAGATCATGGAAGCGGTGGTGACGGAAGAGGGTGCAACCGGTGCACGTGCTGCAGTGGTGGGCTATCGCGTCGCGGGTAAGACCGGCACCGCACAGAAGCTGGTGAATGGCTCTTATTCCAGTGATGCGCACTATGCCAGCTTTGGCGGAGTGGTACCCGCATCGCATCCGAAGCTTGCTGTCGTTGTAGTGATCAATGAACCACGCGATGGTACTTACTACGCAACGACGGTTGCTGCGCCTGTATTTTCGAACATAGCGGCAGGTGCGTTGCGCTTGCTCGCCGTCCCACCCGATGGATTGCAAAACATACCTGCAGCAACCCTGGTGCAAACCGGAGTGACGCCATGAATGCTGCGCGTCATATTCAGCATCAGA
>DATAHE010000329.1:0-4494 GCA_036263355.1 Steroidobacteraceae bacterium
GCAAAACAGTTTCCGCAAGAGCGCTGTGGAAGTGAAGGCGCAGGGCAATGCGAAAGCACAGGAAATCCGTGCACAAGCGGACCGCGAAAGACTGGAGATTCTCGCGAATGCCAATCGTGATGCGGCAATGACTCGTGGCGAAGGCGATGCGAAAGCGGCAGCAATTTATGCCAGCGCTTATCGCGCGAATGCGGAATTTTTCTCGTTCTATCGAAGCATGCAGGCCTATCGCGAATCAATCGGCAAAGCCGATGATGTGCTGGTGATTTCGCCGGACAGCGATTTCTTCAAGTACTTCAACAAACCAGCAGCTCGCTGAACGTAGCAAAGAAGATGAACTGGAATGATCTATTTGCAGGCTTGGCGCTGTACCTCGTGATTGAAGGCATCATGCCGTTCCTCAATCCGCCAGCCCTGCGACGTGCCATGACGTCGTTCATTAACTTGACCGATACACAGCTTCGAGTCGCCGGTCTGGTCAGCATGATCATCGGCATGGTGTTGCTTTATTTTGTGCGCCATCAAGTGGCGAACTGATTCAAGAATTTAATTTCCGGAAAGTATGTATGAAAAATGTAGTGGTAATTGGCGCGCAATGGGGTGATGAAGGCAAGGGCAAGATCGTTGATCTGCTGACTGACCGCGTCGCTGCTGTAGTGCGTTTCCAGGGCGGACACAATGCCGGTCACACGCTGGTGATCAATGGCAAGAAAACTATTTTGCGTCTCATCCCATCAGGCATTCTGCATCCGCACGTCAAGTGCTATATCGGTAATGGTGTGGTGGTGTCACCGCAGGCACTGATGCAAGAAATCGGCGAGCTTGAAAAGGCCGGACTCGATGTAGTCAGTCGCCTGCGTATTTCGGAAGCATGCACATTGATACTGCCTTATCACGTGGCGATTGATCAGGCACGTGAATCAGCGAAAGGCGACGCAAAGATTGGCACGACAGGTCGTGGTATCGGTCCTGCTTACGAAGACAAAGTGGCGCGTCGTGCACTGCGCGTGCAGGATCTGTTCTCACGAGAAGGCTTTGCAGCCAAGCTGCGCGAAGTACTCGACTATCACAACTTCGTGCTCAAGCATTTCTTCAAGGCAGAACAGGTTGATTATCAGTCAACGTTTGACCAAACCATGGAGCTTGCTGAAAAGTTGAAGCCAATGGTGGCCGATGTTTCCAGCGAGCTGAATGCATTGATATCACAGGGGCAACGTGTGTTGTTTGAAGGCGCGCAGGCCGCGTTGCTGGATATCGATCATGGTACCTATCCCTTCGTCACTTCCAGTAACTGCGTTGCGGGACAAGCATCAGCGGGCGCCGGTGTCGGGCCTGGAAAATTAGGTTACGTACTCGGCGTTGCCAAAGCCTATGCAACGCGCGTCGGTGCAGGTCCCTTTCCAACTGAGTTGAATGATTCAATCGGTGAACACCTGCGTGTTAAAGGTAACGAGTTCGGTTCAGTCACTGGACGTCCACGTCGCTGTGGCTGGTTCGATGCCGCTGCACTAAAGCGTGCCGTGCAACTGAATGGTGTCGATGGAATTTGTTTCACCAAGCTGGATGTGCTGGATGGCTTGAAAGCAGTTCGCGTCGCAGTGGGCTATAAAGTGAATGGCCAGATGCGCGACATTCTGCCGGTGGGTGCTGAAGCATTATCTATCTGTGAACCTGTGTACGAAGATTATCCGGGTTGGACGGAAAGCACCGTCGGCATCAAGTCGTTCGATCAGCTGCCAAAGAACGCGCAAGTTTATTTGAACCGGCTTGAGCAACTGGTGGGCGCGCCTTTGTCGATTATTTCAACCGGACCTGATCGTAACGAGACCATCATCAAGCAACATCCGTTTGATTGATAGCCGCTTAGGGAACCTCTGATTAATTGTTTATTTTTCCCGTAGCGTTGTCAGTTCCGTGCTCGAATCCTCATGTATTGACGTATACACTGCGGTTCTCCGCGCGGTACTTCCTCGCTACGACAAGAATATCCTAGTTAATTCGAGGTTCCTCAGATCAGGAATACAAAAAGCCACAGCACTGCTGTGGCTTTCTTATTAGGACGTGATGATTATCTATCGACGCATGATCCGAATCTCGCGCCACGGCTGGCGGAACTGCACGCCATCAACATTCGACAAATCAACTTGGTCGCTATTAATGGACTGAATTTGCGCACGCCCTGATGTGCCAGTCGGACCCGATGAACAGCTGCTATTCGCGCGATAGAAGAGTGCGGCTGCCAGTCGTCCTTCAGCAGGATCGCCAAGCTGATGAGTAAAGTCATCAGCTACTGAACAGCCTGGCACAGAAACACCTGAATTTGCTGTCAAGCTGTTTGCTGGTGAGAAGCCGTCAGTGTAGTCACCGAAACCAATGTCATTGGTACCTTTCAATTGAATAGAGAAGTAGGTTGTGCCGCAGTTATCTTCTGGATAGAAGCCATATGGCTTGCCGCAAGTGGTCGAACCAATCTGGATCACCTGCACGTTGGCGCCACGTAAACTATTAATAATCGCTTCGCTTGCCGAGCAGGTTCCATTACCAGTCAGTACATAAACCTTTCCAAGGTCTAGCGTAGGCAGTGCAGCTCCGGCGGCTACAGAAAAGCCTTGAGTGGTGGTATGAAACGGGGTGGCTGGATTGCTGCCACCAGTTACTGGATTGATATTTGCCGAATACTGGTCATTAAAGGTTGCCCTTTCAAATATCTTCCCTGCCGTGTGGGTGCCGCCAATCATGTAGGCAATTTCGCTGGCGAGATCGAGATAGCCGCCACCGTTATATCGAAGATCCAGTACCAGATCGCTTATGCCGGTAGTACTAAGTGAATTGGGCGCCTTCAATAGATTTACTGCATCAATAAATTCCTGTTCGGCAGTCGCAATGTGATCGTTAAACTGAATATAGCCGACTTTGCCGCCTGTATTAGGAATCACGCTAGCATGTTGCACTGGAGTTGAGGTGATGTTGGCGGAGGTCATTGTCACCGTACGTTGTGTCACGCCATCCAGTTCCTGCAACACGAAAGTATGTGATTGCCCAACGGCTGAAGGGAACGTGCCGTTGTTCAAGGTGGTGGTATCACTGCCGTTGGTCACATCGACGCCGTCAACCGTGATCACCTTTTCGCCCCGAGAGAGATTGTTGGTCGCTGCTGGTGAGTTAGGTTCCACATAGGTGACGACAACCAGACGCGGCGGGCTGCTGTTGATCACCGAAAACTCTGCGCCATAGCCAGCTGATACACCTGAGCCACTAAAGGATTCCCACTCTGCTGTATCCCAGATGAAATGGAACTTGTCCTTCGGCTTTCCTGATGCGGTTATCGCAGAAGTCTTCATTAGCGGAAAATAGTCCTTAACCGGATCGGAATAGTTGTTGGGATTCAGATCTGGCACTTCCTTGTACCAAAGATAAAATTCATGGGTCCACGAACGTAACCAGAAATTCTCCTGTGCCGTCGAACCTTGCATATCTGGATAGGCTTTGTGCGTAATAGGGTCAGTGCCTGAACGCGGTTTCGCGCAACGGTTGGCATAACCGGAAGAAGGACTGAAAGTACCGGCAGTGTAATTTGTCGATCCCGAACTATTGTGGTTATTACATCCCGAGACGCCTGCTCCAATGATCAGGAGTGAGACGAACAAACCAGCAATTGAGGGAACGTTTTTACGTAGATCGTCTGATCTATTTATGTCGAGAAGGCCCATTTAATGCTCCATGTTAGCCAGCTGTTGCTGAACGGCGGCCAGTGTCATACAAAGCGATGACATTGACAAGTGAAGTGTATTGTCGCCGGGCAGCGTCGACTCGTAGATGAGAGGTCGATTAACAAAACCACTTCATGACTTGGCGACGTGACGCAGTTCCAATTCCTTTACTGCGTCCAGCAGCGAGAGCTCACGGCTTTTTAACAGTAATGCAAGATGAAACAACAGGTCCGCCGATTCAGATATCAATCGTTCTTTGTCCTGCGCCACCGCAGCCAATGCGACTTCCACACCTTCTTCACCTACTTTCTGCGCCATACGTGTCAAACCTTTCTCCCAGATGCGAGCGGTGTAACTGCCTTCCGGTTTTTCACTGATACGTTGCGTGATCACAGACTCAAGCTGGCCAAGAAAAGCATAGTTCTCTGCAGTGCTGAAGTTTTCATCACCAAAGCAGCTTGCAGTACCGTTGTGGCAAGTGGGACCCATTGGATTCGCCGTGATCAGCAATGTATCCTGGTCACAATCAACTCGTGCTGAAACGAATTGAAGCACATGGCCCGAGGTTTCGCCCTTGGTCCACAGACGTTGCTTGCTGCGACTGAAGAATGTGACCCTCTCTGTTTCCATTGTGGTGTGCAACGCTTCGCGGTTCATGTACCCGAGCATCAATACCTTGCCGTTGTTTGCATCTTGCACAATGGCCGGTAACAGGCCTGATCCCTTATCCCAATCAAGTTGTGACAGGTCGTTATTGTTCATGGCCGAATCTCGACGCGTTGAT
>DATAHE010000330.1:0-10869 GCA_036263355.1 Steroidobacteraceae bacterium
ACGAAGCGATTGGTCATGGACTGGAAGGTGATTTCAATCGCAAGGGCACTTCTGCATTCTCAGGACGCATTGGTCAGCAAGTTGCGTCACCGCTTTGCACAGTGGTGGATGATGGTACGTTGCAATACCGGCGCGGCTCACTCAATATCGATGACGAAGGTACGCCGACGCAATGCACGACGCTGATTGAGAATGGCATTCTGCGTGGTTACATGCAGGACAAAATGAATGCGCGCTTGATGGGGGTTGCACCGACAGGCAATGGTCGTCGTGAATCGTTCTCGCACATGACGCTGCCACGCATGACCAACACCTACATGCTTCCGGGCCCACATGATCCCGATGAAATCATTCGTTCAGTGAAGAAAGGTTTGTATTGCCGCAATTTCGGTGGTGGTCAGGTTGATATCACCTCGGGCAAGTTTGTGTTCTCTGCCAGCGAAGCGTATTTGATTGAGGATGGAAAACTCACCGCACCGGTTCGTGGAGCGACATTGATCGGCAACGGCCCAGATGTACTCACTCGTGTATCGATGGTGGGTAATGATCTGAAACTTGATGATGGAGTCGGTACCTGCGGCAAGGAAGGACAGGATGTGCCGGTGGGTGTTGGTCAGCCGACACTTAAAATTGATGGACTGACTGTGGGCGGTACGGCGACGGAGTGATGTAGCTCGTCGCTAGCATGTAATCGCGTCGTATCGGCGAATGGTCTCCGGCCTGGCGGCTGCTAGCGCATAACGTCGCCTATCAGGAAGATGGCTGCAAAAAAATATATTGGCGAGTGTAAGAAAATCTGTGGGGCGGGCACTACCTACAGCATCATGGATATCAGCTATAACATTGCTTCTGATGTGCGTCCCGCCGATAACACCAATCCAGGTGTTCAAGAAACGCGCTATGTTGAAGCAATAAAGTTATACAGCGATGCACTGACGCGTTTAGCAAGAGGCTACGAATCGCAACCAGATCGACGGCAAGATCTCCTCCAGGATATTCACGTTGCG
Organism: Steroidobacteraceae bacterium; assembly: GCA_036263355.1. Classification (GTDB taxonomy): domain Bacteria; phylum Pseudomonadota; class Gammaproteobacteria; order Steroidobacterales; family Steroidobacteraceae; genus CAILZL01. The sequence continues at coordinate 1,008 of DATAHE010000330.1, forward strand.
CTATGGCGCAGTTTCGCGAATTTCGATGGTCGTTGTTCGTTAAGAACATGGGTTTATCGAGTTGCACATATTGTCGCTACCAAACACATCGTGGCGAATCGTCGTGTGCGAGTGAACGAAATGGTCTCGCTTGATGAAGTGCCAGAGCCTCAAGATCAGCATTCCGTTGGTGATGTCTCCGAGAAAAGCGATTCTCTGCAAAAATTGTTCGAACTCATTGAACGGCTCAAGCCTATGGACCGGCAGGTGATCCTTCTGTATCTCGAAGACTTCAGCGCTGAAGAGATAGGAGACGTCATTGGTCTTTCAGCGCGCAACATCGCCACCAAGATTCATCGCATCAAGAAACTATTAACCTTCATGTTTCATGAGAACAGTCATGAGTAATCACAAAGAGGAGCACAATATGGGTAGCACTGTTTGGCAGTCACAGACCCTTGATGCGCCGCGTATTTCACTGGAATTTGTTCGGCATCAGACCGAAAGGCTGAATGCGGATTTGCGTCACGAGATGATTGGAGCGTATCTCGGTTTGATTGTTTCTGTCGTTGCGTTGATATGGTCCTTTTTCGGACTCCCAGCTGGAGTAAACGAGTTGGTGGCGCGAATAATCAGGTTTGGTGTGTTGTTGGGACTTCCTGCAAGCATTTACATTGCGTTTCAAATCAAGCGCGGCACAAAAAAACTCCATGTTGTGGATGGCTCTCCGGTTATTCAGAGCCTTAATGCTTATCGGGAAGAGTTGGAGCGCCGCCAGCATTTCTACGCTGGAGTATTGGGATGGAACGCTTTACCAATTTTACCTTCAGCGTTCCTCATCATCATTGGAGGGTTGTCATTTGATCATCGGCCCGATGCGGAGATGCGCTTTGGCTTGTTTGCGCTGGTCGTTACAATCACAAGTTTAGTTGGAGGTTGGTACTATCGTTCAAAACTGAGGAGATTCAGGCGCGAGCTAGATGCACTGACGACAATGGATGCAAAGTAAATTAATCGCGTTGAGATAGAGTTCAGATGGCAGTTGTTATTACCATTGTTGTTTTACTTGCCGTGCTTTTCATCTGGCTTGTTAAACACAAGCCCTCAGCAAAGCGTTCAAAGGGTGGAAGTGCGTTAGGTTGGGCAATTCTTTTTCTAAGCTCAGGCCGAATGCCACCACCGCCACCTGAGTCGCAGATCGAAGAAGAAATGCAAAGTAAGAAAAACAGAGAAGCGAGTGACAAGGACAAGTAGGTTTTGCCTAGAGCTTACGTTCACGTAGCTTATCTATGCGTGTGAGTTATGCGACGTGTTTAATTGAAGCCTTCGTCCTTCGACAAGCTCAGGATGATCGGAGCTCACGGTAACGGTTTTTATGATGAACTCGCAACAGCCTGCACAAACGCTTTGATCAACACTGGCAACTGATCTTTCAACGCAACGCGTTCCGGTTGAAACAGCGTGGCGATAAAAAAAGGATGATTGTCCAGTTCAATCGCTCTGATGCTGCCTTCGGCATCATGAGCAGTGACTTTCATCGCACCAGTGTCGTAGCGTTTAGCATAGATCGGATTTAATCCGAAGCGGCATTGATACTCTTCATGCGCGTTGTCTCGTGCATAAATTATCTGCAGGCGCGAACCTTTAACGAAGTTGAGTTGATCGGTGACTTCAATCAGCGAACACATCAGCGGCGCAATCACGGGATCGATTGCATCAGGAGTAGATTCAGCATGCATGGCTTCAATTTTCCAGACTGCTTCCGCATATTCCATCACCGCATGTTGAAAGCCGCCACAGGTGCCGAGAAAAGGTAGTGACCGCGTACGTGCATGGCGAATAGCATCGAGAGCGCCGCGTGTGTTTTTGTAAGGGCTGCCAGGAACCACCCATACGCCAGCGTAATCGCACAGATGATCATCAATGGGTGAGTCGAGCGTGGCGGTGGGCAGCCAGTCCCAGCGAACATCAACGCTGAGAGCTTCCGCTGCCATTCGCAATGCAAGCGGAATGGCGCGATGAGCAACGATTTTGTCGCTGTGGTCGCCAATCAATGCAATACGTTTCATGAAGCCGAACTATTCTTCGGTGCTATCAGCGTGTTCTTTTAAATTGCTGATGCTGTCGTCCAGCCGTTGCGATACTTCATGCAGCATGGGTACCGCATCGTCACCGCCGCTGTTGTCGGTTGGCGAACGTGTGGGACGATCATCCATGTACATCAGTTCATGTTCGCCAAGTTGAATCACATCGCCATCGTTCAATACACGGCGACGAATACGCTTGCCGTTGTAGCTGATGCCATTGGTGCTGTTCAGGTCTTCGATAACGGAACTGGCTTTGGTAGTAATAATTTGCACGTGATGACGGCTTACAAATTTGCTGTCCACCTGCAGATCGTTTTCTGCGGTACGTCCAATGATGAATCGTCCTGCTTTTAACAAGTAAGTGCCGATACTCTCACCCTGACGCGATAGCAGTAATCGACCATAGTTGGATTCCGCAGGCGCATCGAGCACCGGCAAAATCTGCTGGGTGCTGGTATTGGATAAATTATTAATCGTCGGAAGTTTGGCAGAGTACTCGGCGAATTCGCGCCAGCCAAGTTCGTTGATCGCCGCTTGAATAAACTGTGCGGTGACAACATCGCTATCTCTAGTAAAAGCGGACATCATGGCGGTGTCACACAGCGTATTGGTGAGACGCGGTACACCACCCGTATATTTATAGATCAGCGGGAAAGTGTCCGGCATGAATATCTGCCGACCACCCGAACCGGCAACTTCCAGACGATGCTGAATGTAGTGTTCCGAATCTTCGCGTGACAGCGGCGTCAAGTGGAAGCGCAAGCGCACGCGTTGAGTCAACTGGGCAAGGTCTGGCTGATCCAGCTTCTGATTGAGTTCGGGTTGTCCTACAAGGATGATTCGCAGGATTTTTTCCTGACTGGTTTCCACGCCGGACAGCAAGCGCACCTCTTCCAGTACGCGCGTCGCAAGGTTCTGCGCTTCATCAACCACCAGCAATACGCGGCGACCATTTTGATATTGCTCAACAAGAAAATTATTCAGCGTCGCCAGCAATTCCACCTTCTTCATGTGGAAGGGTTGAATGCCAAATTCAACCAGTACTGCTTGCAGGAATTCGACGGGCGATAATTGTGTTTGCTTTACCAGCGCCACGATGACGTCTTTTTCCAGTTCCTTTAGAAAGGTTTCGATCAGTGTGGTTTTACCGGCACCGATTTCACCCGTGATAATGACAAATCCATCCGTAAACCAGATGGTGGATTCCATGTAGGCTTTGGCGCGCGCATGATTTCGCGACAAATAGAGAAACGCAGGGTCAGGCGTCAGCCGGAAAGGCAACTGGTTGAGCTTGAAAAGGTCAAGATACATGCGGGGTTAGAGTCCAGTCTGGATTCTCGTGTCGGCCATAGGGAGCAAGTGTACCGTGATTTTGTTGCAGGAGCACAAAATACCCCAGGCCCGCCGGGCTTTCTAACGCCATTTACTGAACTTAAGCAGCTTTTTCAGTAGTTGATCGCGTTTCGCTGCCGTCGGTGCGACGACCGTGGCGTGACCCAGTTTGCGGCCAGGACGAGTCTCTTTGCCATAGTGATGAAAATGAGCAAGTTGCATTTTCAACATCTGATCACGTTCAGGGATGGCTCCGACAAAGTTAACCATGGCAGCGTGAGCTCGTGGCGCGGTGCTGCCTAACGGCAATCCGCAGATGGCACGAATATGATTTTCAAATTGGCTGGTCTCTGCGCCCTCGATGGTCCAGTGCCCCGAATTGTGAACGCGTGGCGCCATTTCATTCGCAAGCAATTTTCCATTCAGTACAAAGAACTCGATCGTCAGCACGCCGACATAATTGAACTGCTTGAAAAGGCGTTTGAGATAGTTCTCTGCAAGACGTTGCAAAGAGGCGTGACGATAGGGCGCAACACTGTAATGCAGAACACCATGTAGATGCGTGTTGGTAGCCAATGGATATATCGCTGTTTCACCCTTGGTGTTGCGTGCACCAATGATCGACACTTCGCGAGTGAATGGCACGAAGGCTTCGTAGATTAATCCAATGCCCTGCACGGAAAGTGTTTGCCATGCTGTTTCAACATCGCTGCTCTTTTTCAGACGAAATTGACCTTTGCCATCGTATCCCAGACGACGTGTCTTCAATATGCCGGGCAGGCCAATTTCTTTTACCGCTTGTTGTAGATCAGCAAGCGAGTCGACAGCGCGAAATTCAGGTGTGGGGATACCAAGTTCACGGAACAGGGTTTTTTCGATCAGACGATCTTGAGAAGCGGCGAGTGCGTTGACAGGTGGATAGAACGGCTTGAGCTGTGCGATGGGTTCAACTGCGCTCACCGGCACATTCTCTACATCAAAGGTAATCACATCGCATGCTGCTGCGAGTTTGCGTAAGGCCGCAGCATCGTCATAAGCGCCTTGAATGCATTGAGCGACTTGAGCACCAGATGAATCCGCGTTGGGATCGACGACTGTAAATTTCAATCCCAGCGGATAGCCAGAAAGCGCCATCATGCGTCCCAACTGACCTGCGCCAATAATGCCGATGTTCATATGCTTCGAGTTAATTGGAGCACGAATCAATGTGATGGCGCGTTGCGAGGATCAGGTTGCGACAAAACTTTTTCTGTCTGTGCTTTGCGGAATGCAGCAACCGCATCATGAAAAGCAGGGTACTTGTTGGCGAGCATCGCGGCAGCAAGTAACGCTGCATTGGTTGCGCCTGCTTTACCAATTGCCAATGTTCCAACCGGAATCCCCGCAGGCATTTGCGCGATGGAGAGCAGCGAATCCATGCCGTTCAATGCTTTCGACTGCACTGGCACACCCAGCACGGGAAGCGTTGTTTTTGCGGCAGTCATGCCCGGCAAATGTGCTGCACCACCGGCGCCGGCAATGATCACTTCGACACCGCGATCACGTGCGGTGGTGGCGTATTCAAACAACAAGTCGGGCGTGCGATGTGCCGACACGACTTTCACTTCGTGCGGTATGTTCAACTGTGTCAATGTATCGGCCGCAGATTGCATGGTTTCCCAGTCGGAAGTGGAACCCATGATGATGCCCACTAAAGGCGCTTTGGTTGAGGTAGTCATACGACAATACTAGCAGGTCAAGACGGGCAGGTAACGCTTGGGCTAAACTCTGGGACTTTAATCGGCCTCACCCTCGTTCATCACCTCACGCAGCACCCTGAATAATTCGCGCGACGCGGCGGGAGGCTGATGGCGGTCGCGTTCATGATGTGCCTGAGAAATCAGGCGTTCCAGTACCTTGCTGTCTGCATCAGAATATTCCGCTGCAAACTCGGAGAGAGCGGCAGTTTCATTCAATAATCTGTCGCGCCATTGTTCTACGCGCTTCAGGCGCAGGACTTGTGTTCGATGAACCTGTTTTTTGGCTTCCAGCGCGAGCCTGATTGGCTCAGCGTCGATCTTGCGCATTAGCTTGCCGATAAACTGCTTTTGCCGGTACAGGCCCCCATTGGCAGTAATGCGTTTTGCGATATCAATAGCATCACGCAATTTTTCCGGCAGATCGAGTTCATCCAGTTCGGCAGGCGACAATTCAATCAGTGACTCGCCCAGCAGCTGCAATTCCGTACTTTGCCGCTTGAGCGCGCTTTTACTCGGGCCATCATAGACATCGTCGTCTTCGGGCTGGTGCGTATCGTAATATTTCATGGCGCGGATGTTACCATTAGCCTGCTGCTAAACTCTTTGTTTGCCTGCAATATCGCGGGCCATCTTACTTACTCTGGTTACCACATGTCCTCAGCTGTAATGCCATTGAACGAATCCGATCTGCGAAATTGCGTGGAACTCGCGTTAAACGAGGCGCATCGTCTTGGCGCCAGCGAAGCAGAAGTGGGTGTCAGCGTCGATAAAGGGTTGTCGGTCACGGCGCGCATGCGCGATGTGGAAACGCTGGAATATCATCGTGATCGCGGTATGGGTATTACCGTATATCGCGGCAAGCGGAAGGGTTCGGCAAGCACCGCTGACTTAAGTGCAGCCGCGATTCGTGAAACCGTCGCCAAGGCCTACAGCATTGCAGGTTTCACCGCCGAAGATCCCTGTGCTGGTTTGCCCGACGCTGAAGATCTTGCCAAAAGTATTCCAGATCTTGATCTCAATCATCCCTGGGATATCGAACCCGATGCCGCACGCGACCTCGCTATTAATTGTGAAGCCGCAGCGCTTGCCGTTGATACACGCATCGCGAATTCCGAAGGCGCAACGCTTTCGAGTCACCAGGGTCTGCGCATGTTTGGCAACTCACTGGGATTTATCGCTGGCTATGCCAGCACAAGCCACAGTCTGAGTTGTTCCGTGATCGGACAGCAGAATGGCGAGATGCAACGTGACTACTGGTACAGCGCCGTGCGTGACTATCGTGATCTTGAGAGCGCTGAGAGCGTGGGTGAACGTGCTGCGAAACGCACGCTGGAGCGCTTGAATGCGCAGAAGCTTTCAACCCGCGTTGCGCCAGTGATGTTCGTTCCAGAGCTGGCGCGTGGATTTATCGGTCACTTTCTCAGCGCGATTCGCGGCGGCAGTCAGTATCGTCGCTCATCGTTTCTGCTGGATGCAGCGGGTCAACAAGTGTTTCCATCCTGGTTCAACTGTATTGAACGTCCGCATATCCCCAAAGCACTGGGCAGTGCACCCTTTGATGCCGAAGGAGTGACAACACGTGATCGCACACTGGTTGACCAAGGTGTACTGACGGGTTATGTACTGAGCACTTACTCTGCGCGCAAGCTGGGTTTAAAGACGACAGGCAATGCAGGTGGTGTTCATAACCTGATAGTTAAAGCAGGCACAGATGATTTCGCAGCCATGCTCAAGAAAATGGACACGGGGCTTGTCGTGACTGAATTGATGGGCAGTGGTGTGAATGGAATTACGGGAGACTACTCACGTGGTGCTGCGGGCTTCTGGGTAGAGAAGGGTGTGATTGCTTATCCAGTGCATGAGATCACGATCGCTGGCAATCTCAAGGACATGTATCAACACATTGTCGCCATCGGCAATGATGTGGACGAACGCGGCGGTGTACGTACTGGTTCCATTCTTCTTGAGTCAATGACGATTGCCGGAATGTGAGATCGCAAGAAAGAACTGTATAGCGAATCGATCGCGATTATGTTGACGTGGAGTCGTTGGTTTCTTTGCACGCCTCAGTCGCCACAGCAGGATGCGGTTAACGTTGATTGCCTTGAAACCGGGAACCAGAAAGCTCTCGACGCAGCCATGCACGGGCCAGTGCCCATTCACGTTTGATCGTCGCAGGTGAAACGCAAACTACAGCGGCGGTTTCTTCAATGGTCAATCCGCCGAAGTAACGCAGCTCAACAATGCGTCCCTGGGTGCTGTCCAGTTGCTCCAGCGCTGTCAGTGCGGAGTCGACCGCCAGCACGTCAATCTTGTCGTCATTGAATGCGTTTGATGCTTGCGCATCTTCGAGCGCCACCGCCGCAAGGGTATCGTCAATGTTGATTTTTTCCGCTGCGCCACCGCGTCGTTCAGCCTTGCGCCGTCGAGCATGATCAACCAGCACGCGACGCATGATTTGCGACGCGAGCGACAAGAATTGCTCGCGATTCTGCCAGTGAGTGACACGCTGCTTGGCAAGCCTTAGGAAGGCTTCGTTGACCAATGCGGTACCCGGTAACGTGTGATCACGACGTTCGGACATCAACTGTCGGCGCGCAAGATTGCGAATATCGTCGTACACCAGTGGCCAGAGTGCGTCCAGCACTGCGGCATCTCCATCCGCCCAGCGTTGCAATAGCTGGGTCACTTCACCACTAGAGGAAGACGGGTTCTCGTTGTTATCCATGCGGGCCATTTTCGCCCATTACAGCGCTGCGTCAAACAACAGAATCTGTTTTTTGAGCCAAATTTTCGACGTTCTGCGCGTTGGTCAGTAAGTGGCGTTTCCGGGCAGTGCTGGAGATTCTGCTCACTGAGTGTCTGATCCCCGCTGGATCAGATGTTGGTTTTTATTGCGTAGGAGCAAATATGAAATCTACTGTTGTTAAAGCGTTGGCATTGTGTGCTGGGTTGGTGGCAATCCAGAATGTGTCTTACGCAAAAGATGAAGAAAAATTTGAACTGCGCCATGCACGCATTTGTGACCCTTCGGGCTGCTACATCGCATGGAAGGTCATTGATTCCGATGGCGATGGTGTCTGCGATGCTGATGAGCTGATGGCGGGGAGCAATCCCTACGATCCATTGAGCACTCCTTCGCTACGCGTGGTTGTTGAACTTGAAAGTAAGGCGTTGTTGCCATCGTTTGAAGCGGGACAGGGTGCCTTCTTTGTTTACTCCATCGAACTGCAATCCCGATTAAAGGAGAGCATCACCGAACAACTTGCTGAATTTGGCATCAAGCAACGCGAGTCAGCGCTGGCCGGCGCATTTACTATGTTTGGAGAACAAAAGGATACGCTCACTCGATTGGGAATTTCCTCCAAACTACTTACGGAGTACGGTATCGATCTGCAGCGCGATAGCTTTACGTTAGGACTGGATCATTCATCAAGCAAGGATGGTTTGCCGGAAAAAAAAGTAGCCGGAATTAACGTTTCATGGATAAGTGCTGAGCCAGAAGACTGCTGCTTCCCCATTGTTCCGATGGGCGGAAAGGTAACCTTTGATGATGGCAATGGAAACAGGATTACGGAATACGATAATGGCAACACCTTGCTGGAGCATGCCAACGGCAGTGGCGAGTACTTTGACAAAAACGGCAAGCTTATTACGACGTTCTATGTCAACCCTGATGCCGATCAAGGATCGACAGCACCCACGAAGGAACAGTTTGAGGCTTTTGAACGACTGCATGGAGCGACCATTCGCACTGTGGAAGGCTGGTCCGCTCCCACTACGGATGTAAAACCGGAAGATCGTCGCAAAACAATCATGTTGATTGATGGTGATTCACCATTTAATCCAGCGATGATTTACGACACGCCATCAATGACGACGGCGCAACCTGAGTCACGTCCGGACTTGCCTGGTATCGACGTGCCTGCCAATCCAGGTGGCGTTAAAGGCGGATGCGATTTTGGTTGCAGTCCTTGAAAACGTATAAAGATCGAGCTGATTCAGTCTCTCGATGCAAACAAAAAGGCGACCATCTGGTCGCCTTTTTCTTCAATGCGTACAACTCTATTAATCGCTTATCTACCTAACTTGAACTCAATGGGATGACATCCCTGTTCTTGCGATGTGTATCTATCTGCAACAAAGGATCGGTGGTTACCCAATCGGCAAGCGTCTTGCCTTGCAGGCCACTGCGTAACAGGCCATTGATCTGCGCAGCAATCTCATCAGCCGCTGCGATGGTTCGGAGCACGGGTGCGCGCGGATCGGCTGCTTCGTTGCGCACCGCCTCAAGGATCTGATGCAATTGAATCTGTGACAAGTCACGAGCCGGTATATAAGCATCGTCTTCAGTGACGACCAGCAGATTTGCATTCAGCAATGCATTGATGATGGGGCGTAGAGCGGCCAGTGAAAGTTCGAGGTTGCGAGATAGTTTGCTCAAGGTCCAGCGACGCGTGCTGTTCTTGAAGTCATATGCGATGAGATACATGATCGACAAGCCAACACGTTCCTGAAACGCCGGTGTAATTTGCATGTCGCGATGACCAGCGCGTAGCGACTGCGGATGTTGTATGTAGAACGAAAGCTGCGCACCAACGAGCAGAATCAGCCATGAAACATATGCCCATATCAAGGCGAGGATGATGATGGCAAAGCCCGCATAAATGACCATGGTCTGCGCGGAGCTGGCAACGTAATGGGTGAATAATGCGCCGCCTGCCG
>DATAHE010000331.1:0-10226 GCA_036263355.1 Steroidobacteraceae bacterium
TTTACCGCGTCCACTGCACTGACTTCGCGTGAACGAATCAGTTTGGCGATTTCAGTTGCAGACTTGGTAACAAAGTCATCACTCGGAGCGGCCCACGCGTTGTTGCTGTACTTTAATATCGAAAACGCAGCACCGGCTGCAACGCTAGTGTTGATAAAATGTCGACGTGACAGATGCGAATCGAAGATTCCCATAGTTGTTACCTGTTCGATATGTACTATCAGTATTTGATAATGTCGGTGGGTAATGCCGGTGTGTACTTCGGTTGATGGATCGCCTTGGTCGCTTGCTCAAAGTCATAGGCATAACCAATCAGCTTTGCTTCGCTGAAAGCGGTGCCAAAGAACGAGATCGTTACCGGCAATCCTTCTGCGGTCATGCCAGCGGGCACAATCAAATCAGGAAAGCCAGTTTGATTCGCAATGTTGGTAGGTGAACCGGTTGCCGCTGCGGCCGCTGCATCATCAGGAATGATGGGCGTTGCGGGACGTGGCGAAGTCGGATACACAATCGCATCCAGCTTGTACTTCTTGAATACTGACAACACACCAGCCATCGTTGCATCGAGTGCCTGATTCTTGATAGCAAGGAATTCTGGATCATCCAGATCACGCGCAATGGATGCAGTGTACTTCAAGCCCACTGCTTTCTCAGGACTGCGATAACCCGTGGCAGGATCATTCGCCTTTGCAACAATCTCATCAAAGCTGGTTGGATAACCAGGCTTTAATGTATGCAAGTATTGCGTGATCTGCGCCTTGAACTCGGATGCCACCAGTTCGTTGTAGATCGGTTGGCGCGTCGCCAACACATAGCCGGGATACTTGATGGGGTCGATGACTTCTGCGCCAAGCGACTTCAACGTTGCAATCGCTTGCTCAACAACAGCATCGGTGCCTTTATCCACACCCATGAAGTCGCGTGCGATACCGATGCGTGCACCTTTCAATGCACCAGGCTTAAGGTACTTGGTGTAATCCGTTTCAAACTTACCAGCACTCTTGCTGGTAGCGGGATCAGCAGGGTCAACGCCGGTCATGATGCCGAGCGCAATCGCAATGTCGGTAACACTCCGTGCCATCGGACCACCAGTATCAAAACTGAGCGCCAGTGGCACAATGCCATCACGACTCATTAAACCATGTGTTGGCTTCAATCCGACAATGCCATTGGCTGATGATGGACCACGAACAGAACCACCAGTATCAGTACCCAGACCAAATTGTGCAAATGCCGCTGCAATCGAGGCGCCGGTACCACCACTGGAACCAGAAGGCCCCTTGGTCAAATCGTGTGGATTGTGTGTTTGCAGACCCATGGAACTGAATCCATTGGGTACGCGACCTTTCTTGGCAATCTCTGGCGGCGCGCCGCTGGTACTGCCACCGCTGCCTGCGAATTCACTTAAATTTACTTTCGCTACAATCACCGCACCGGCTTCACGCAGCTTTTTCACCACATATGCATCATCCGGTGGGATCGATCCTTCAAGCAGCTGTGATCCCGCCGTAGTCGGCAAATCAAAAGTATCGAAGTTATCTTTCAATACAATTGGAATACCATGAATCGGTGAACGCGGACCTTTTGCTTTGCGTTCCTTATCGAGCGCCTTGGCAATTTCTACTGCATGGGGATTCAATGTGATCACCGCATTAATGGCGGGACCTTTCTTGTCATATGCATCAATACGTTTCAGATATAACTCGGTGAGCTTGGCAGAAGTTAACTTGCCCTTGGTCATTGCCGCTTCCAGTTGCGGAATGGTGGCAGTCTCAAGATCAAGCGTCTCCGCACTTGCCGTCAACGTCAACTGACATGCCATCAATGCCTGCAACAGGACCAGCGATGCAATGCGAGTATGTTTGGCAGACGGGAAGCGATGAGTGTGAATACTATTCATGCGATGTGGTTCCATAGTCTTATAGAGGTCTTATAGAGTTGTTAGATTGATGCGGTAGTGATAACAAAATCCGACGGACATCCTTGTCCGTTGATCGGTCTGCAACCGCGAGTCCATGCATCTGCGAATTCACGGTTGGCAGACTGGCAATACTTAGTCAATCATCACTTAGTAAGTCACCTTCATCTGGAACTGCCAGCGGCGTCCCGGCATCACGGTCAACAAGTTCGCATTGGTTGACTGACCAGACTGGAAGTAACGCTTGTCGGTGAGGTTGAATCCGCTCAATCGCAGATGCACTTTGCCGTGATCGTAGGTAACACCGGCGTCATACAAGGTGACCTGCGGTATCTTCACTGTCTTGATACGGTTGGCCCAGGACTGCGACAGATACTGGGTGCCCGCATTCACGCCGAATCCTGCTGGCAATTCATACGTGACGTTCGCAGCACCCTGCCATTCAGGCAAACCAGGTACGTCTTTATAAACATTGTTTGGATCAGTTAACTGCAGCTGCGTGCGCCCGCCGTATAGGAAAGCTTCAGCGGGATACACAGCACCAGTCACTGGATCGACGATATCCTGGAAGCCGATATCACGACCGCTGACTTCCATATTGGAATTCAAACCACCCGTGATGTATTCAGACTTCATCTTTACCGCGGACAACGAGATAAATATCTTCTTCGTTGGGACGATCTTGATTTCAGCTTCGTAGCCTTTCGTCTCCGTGCTGGTCACTTCTACACCCACAGACGGATCAGTAGGTGATGACACGTCATTACGTGTCTGTTTGAAGGTGGCGATCGACCACTGTGCCTTGCTGCCAAACAAGGTGCCTTTGACACCTGCTTCGTTCAACTTGGCTTCACCCACAATTTTCTTGCCCTGCACGGTGGCCAGAGAGAACAAGCTGTTTGAACCATCCAGCGCCAGTGAGGAATTGGCAATGGTGATGTAAGGACGAATGCCAGACCAGGGCAGTTGATGCGACAAGCTCGCGCTCCACGAAGTCGCACTCTGCTTGCTGTTTGCAGTAGCATTGGCAGTAATCGTTCCTGGACAACCGGTGCTGTAGGTTTGGCATGCTGTTCCAGCAAGATAACCAGGGACTAATGCTGCTGCGATTGCTGGACTCCATGCAAACGTGGAAGTCGGATTCATCACGGGCGGTGTTGTTACGGTGGCATCTACTCGATCGCTACGACCACCCACCAGCAAGTTAGTATTACGCAGGAAGGTCATGTCAAACATCACGCCAATACCCGATTCGCTGTACTGCGAATAAGTCAACGTTGTCGCGGGAGTGCCGTTTGCATAGCCGGGTTTATTTAGCCACGACCAGAACTCGGTGTTGGGATAATGTCCACCAGAACCGCTGCCCTCCCAGCCACCTGCTCCAGTGGTATACATCACATCCTGACGATAGTCGAAGTCACCGCCGGAGCTTTGAATGAAGCCGCGCGTGTCGCGATAGTTGATGGAAGCCAGACTGTTCATGGTCAGCCATGATGGCAACCAGTTTTCTGGAATCGTCTTGGTGACCGTGACCTTGTCTTCCCATGCCTTGATGTACTGACGTTCGCCATATGGCAGCCACGAGTCCTTGAACGAGTCGATGCTGTCATAGAAGAACTGCTGCTTCACAGTGAAGTTTGGATCAGTGTCGTAAATCAGGTCTGCATAACCCATGCGTTGCACAGCGTTCTGCTCGCGTTCAAACGAACCATTGGCACGATAATCAACCTGTTGCTTATTTACCGTACAGGGATTGATAAAGAAACCAGCGGGCAACTCTCTTGTTACAAGGCTACCCGCAGTTGCGGTACCCAGCGCCGCTACCGGCACCGCATTGCTGCGCATGTAGTTCGCCAATGGACAGGTCAGTGACAGGCCTGCGGCAGAATTCAAATAGTCCTTGAAGTTCTTTGGAATACCAACAATAGAATCTTTAAATTGCGAAAGTGGAAGAGGATTGCCGTTTGCATCCTGTCGCCACGCGAATCGTTGCGTCAATGCCTGGTTGTTACCGGAAATGTTTCCAGTTGGTGCTGAAGCCAGATAGCTTTCAACATAGCCAACGCGGCCATCGCCATTCAAATCGAGATTCACCATCGGCTGACCGCCAATGTAGATGCCGTGATCCACCAGTTCCTGCGTACCACGGTTCATGTACGAACCCGAAGTGATGGAATTCTGCAGCTGTCCACCCATCTCCAGACGGAACGGACCCACAGCACGATCAACACTGCTGGTGGCCTGTACAAAGCGCTGCTGCGCACTGACGTTCTTGATCCATCCCTGTGAATTCTCCAGCAAACCGACTACATAGATACCGGCAGCACGACCAAATATCGTGAATGGTATGCCTTCACCAAATTGCAACTCGCTTAACTTGTACGAACCGATCAAGCCCTGAAAATATCCATTGCTGTCAGTCATGTACTTGCCCGTTCTTGCACGACTGGACTTGGGATCAAGCACGGTGTAACCACCGATCTTTCCCATGCCGTATAACGGTGAAGGTGGGCCTTTTACCACTTCGATGTTGTCATAGGCGGAAAGCACCGTGCGCACATGTCCCTGCTGATTGATGCGCTTCATGCCACGATAATATTGGTCTGCCGATACCGAACGAACGTTGATACCGCCCTGAAGACCATAACGTGTGGTGGTATAAGTACCTGGCACCAGACGCGTCAAGTCCTGTACGGATTGAATACCAAATTTGCTTAGCTGCTCTTCACTGACGAAAGAGACAGATCGCGGCGTTTCCAGCAGTGGCTTGGCGAAGCCGAATGACGAGCCTGATGGTTCCGAAGAGAATGCACGTAACGTATCAGCGGAAACGTTTACATCACTTAGGCTGGCAACATCGCCTTCTTCCTTCTTCGACTTGGTGTCGGAAGCAGTCGTTTCAGTCGTTGCCTCCTGCGCATGGGCAGTAAATGCCAGCAGCGTTCCCATTGTTGAGCCAACTGCCAATGCCATTGCAATGGCATGTCGCAAATTCACTATACGAACAGTCGAGGTTTCGGTTGAGCGAGTCATACAATCTCCAGTAATCGTGAGCAGCCTGAACACTTAAGTGCATAAAGCTGATAGTCACTAATTCAGACGGAGATTGATTTCAGTACCCTACCAACTTTGTAATGTTGGAAGCATTTGCTTCATGTATAGGCGTGGTGCGAATTGGGTGAGCAAATTGTGTGCATTGATGATGGGTACTCGTAAGCTCACGACGTGGCAACCGCCATGCTTTCATATCCTCAGAATGCTTAGGAATCGACGCGTCATTAGAGTTATCTAAAGTTCAAGTTATGTGATGAGTCATTCCCGTGAAGGCGGGAATCCAGTGAAAGTCATCATCTTGAGAGTGCTGGGGCCTGTCTAATGAGATTGGTGAATGATCAGATCCTTCGACAAGTTCAGGATGAACGGAGCTCACCATGACCAATTATTTAACTGGATTCCCGCCTTCGCGGGAATGACTCATCACAATTGTTAAAGCAACTTGGTTCAAGTTAAAGTCGCGCCGCCGTGCATGACGAAAAGATTTCTCCCTACGGTCGAAATGACAAGTTACAACATTATGACGTTACTCACTTCTGTCATTTCGAGCAACGCGAGAGATCCTTCTTCGGCCCTTGCAAATAACTGTCAATAAGTGAACTTCACTGTCAATTGATACCGTCTTCCCGGCATGGACTGCGCAATCACATCACCCAACGTATCGCCGGTACGTGCGCGAAAGTATCGTTCGTTGGTGATATTGAAGATATCGAGCTTGGCGTCCCACTGCTTGCTGTTCCAGAACGCACCAAAATCATAAACATGACTTTGTGGCAGTCGAACCAGGCACAAACGCCCTGAACAAGTACTAGACAGATAATTTGCATTTACCGTGATACCAAGTGACTTGACGAGATTGAAGACACCACTGATTCCAACTTGTGTACCGGGATTACCTTGCTTCTTTTTGTATTGCTCCATGCCATTCGGCAACAGGATGCGAGCACGGCCACCATACAGAAATGCTTCGGCGGGATAAATGATTTTTCCAGCTTGATCCACCACATCTTTAAAGCCCAAAGCACGCGCATCCACCTGAATGGAACCACCCACATTGGGTGTGTAATCCGTGGTCTGCTTGATCAGGTATGCCGATAACAAAGCGCGCTCGCCAATTGTCCATTTCAATTCACTTTGCCAACCCCAGGTAGTCGTTGCCGTCGCATATGCATTTAGCAACGATGCATCATCGCTGTCGGTAACATCCGTCCGGCCTTGCTTGTATGCAGCAATGGACAGCAAGCCCTTCCCGTTAAACAGACTGGACTTCAACCCCGCTTCTTTCAGGCTTGAATTGCCAATGGGACCAGCGCGAATAACTGGATTAGTAAAACTGTTGTTATTGCTATCCAGTGTGATGCTCGACCGCGCCAATGTCACGTAGGGATGAATGTCATATGGCAGCTTCTGGGAGATGCTGATACTCCATGAGGGACTGTGATCCCACGAAGTGGCAACATCATCGCTGACAAAGACCGCACCCGGATTACTCGTTGTACCAGTGCTGAAATTGTATCTTCCTGCATAGTCCGTGTTGCGTGCATGCGTAACATCAAAGCGTCCACCCAGCATGACATTGGTATGCGAAGGCAATTCAATATCAAGCAACACACCCGCGCCCATCTCGGAAAAATCAGTTCGGTAAATGCTGGCCCAAGGTAAGCCATTGATAGTTGAATTTTCGTTAGAACTGGCAAAGGTCGTGTTATACGTTAGTCCACCCGTTTCTTCATTCCAGTCGGGTGCGGTTGCATCAGTACGATGATTGCCATAGTCAGCTAGTGTCATACTCCCCGAAGAAATGGTGTCACGCAGGTTGATGGCAGCAAGTGCGTTGATCCGTATATTGCCCGGCACAACAAATTCATGAGTCGCCGTTACCTTGTCTTCAACCACATAAACATTCTGGATCTGGCTGAACGGCTGATTAGAGCTCTTGTACTGGCTCATGCTGTCGAAGAACAATTGATTCTTCAAGGTGAATGCCGGATTCTGGTCGTAAATCAGATCCGCATAGGCAGTGATGAACTCAGCACGTAGCGAACGTTCGAATGCAGAGCTGTTGCGTGGATTGAACTCACGCATCATCACCGTGGATGGATCAAGCATCATCCCGACAGGCACCGATCCCGACAATGGTATGGGACCGCCCACACCTTGTGCACGCAACAGACCAGTGGGATCGGATTGTGGATGTGATTGCAGATAGTCATACATGCTCTGAGGTATGCCGGTGATCTGCGGAAATTGATCGAGCGCAAGTGGCTGACCTTGTGCATCGCGCGGCCAGCCCCAAGTTTGCACCAAAGGCTGGTTATTGTTGCTCAATGCGCCACGCACTGGCGATGCCGTTTGAAACTCGAGATAGCTGATGTAACCGTTGTGATCCAGATCAAGATCGGCGAGCGGCGATCCGCCAATGTAGTCGTCGGAATCAACCAGTTCCTGTGTCAGTCTTCCAACTAACGCACCAGCAGTTCGCGATACTTGATAGCTGGCTCCAGTTTCTAATCTGAATGGACCTGCAAAGTTATCGACGCTAATGGCTGCTTGCAATACCAGCTGCTTGACAGGAACACCACGAGCAAATGAATTGGAATCTTCAAGCAGCCCATACAGATAGTAACCGCTCTGCTTGCCCATTGCATTGAGCGTTTCCAATGGGCCACCCATACCAAAGGAGAACTCCTTGCGATCATATTGACCCGCAATGATTTGCGTAAATCCAGTTCGATCAGTCAGGTACTTGCCACTCTTCGCGCGCCCTGACTTTGGTACGACGTTCGTATAGCCACCAATCTTTCCCATGCCATACAGCGGCGAAGCAGGACCGCCAACAATCTCAATGCTATCCATCGCCGCCAGCACACTGCGACCATGTCCCTGTAAGGTGAGGCGCTTCATGCCGCGAAAATAGGTATCCGCAGGCACATTGCGGATATCAACCGAACCTTGTATTCCAAATCGCGTCGTCGTGAACACACCCGGTGCCACATGAAGGAGGTCTTCTACTGCTGACAGACTGAATAGATCGATGGTGTCATCGGAGATGGAGGACACCGATCGTGGCGTTTCAAGCAAGGATTTGTTGATGCCGAAAATGACAGTGCTGGAATCATTACCCAACCATCGCTGTCCACGTACCTCAACATCACTTAAGGTGATGATGTCCCGCTTCGAGTGTGTGACAACTGGTGGCGATGCTTTTTCTTCTTCTGATTCTGCAACAATATGACTGGGACGAATAATGGCAACCGTATCAATATTAACGAAGCGCCAGGTTAGTCCACTACCGCGCAATAACTGATCTAGCGCCTTACCAATCGATAGCTGATTGCGAACACTGACATGCCGCCTGGTTTGCACTGCTTCCTGCTCATACAACACTTGCAACCCAGTCTGTGCGCTAAACAGGTCTAGTGCATCGCCCAGTGTGGATGACTTGATTTTGAAATCAACAACGGTAGCTGCATCCGCGGCGCAGATGTATCTAACGTGACAACAAAGAACAAGAATCAGCAATCCTGCCAGGTTCTTGCAGAGTGCAGGAAATTTAGTTGCGCTGGAACAATACGATTTCGCTTGATCCAACACGCACAACTCTGAGCGGAAGTACTGCAGCCAATGCATCGACAACTTGTGTACTGTCTCCACCAGCGATAAAGTTTCCACCAATTGGAATCGAGGCCAAGTTGGCATCGCCCAACTGAATTTTGGTATCAGAATAACGATTAACCTCTTCCAGCGCTTCCTTCAATGGCGTTCCCTTGAATACCAGTCTTCCTGTTGACCAGCTCGTCAGCGTCACTGCATCCACATCACGCTTCTCCAGTGTCGCAGTACCTGCTTTCAGCAACACCTGCTCACCCGGCGACAAAGTCTGATTCCATTTGCCACTGTCTTTCTGATCCGAGATCCGTACCGCACCTTCCAGCAGCGTGACACTGATATCGCGTGCATCATTCATTGATACTTGAAACTGCGTGCCGACATCGACGGTCTTCAGCTCACCAGCATTTACCAGGAAAGGTCGTTTTTCATCATGCACGACATCAAAGAGTGCACGCCCTTCCAGCAGGTCCACGCTACGATGCGCCTTTGTCATGCGAACTGAAATGCGACTACCAACATCCAGGTACACCACCGAACCGTCGGCGAGCGCATAACGTTGCTGCAGCTTGCTGGAGTTGTAGTGATTCACCATCAACTCTGCATTGCTCGCATAACGACTTGCTATCGCAGTCAATGCAACAGCAATACCAAGTGTCAGTACTGCGGCAACACGCCAGCGAGCAGGATTTAACACTACCGGCTTGACAAGCGCAGTTGCCGCCAGACTTGAGAAACGTTGTTCCTGATTGGCGGCAACCGTCAACATCGACGCCAGCTTTTCCGCTTTTCGGTAAGCAGCTGCGTTGTACTCTGACTCACGCAACCACTGATCAAATTCATTACGCTCCGATTGCGTGCAATCAGGCGCACGCAGCCGCGCGTACCAGCGCGCAGCCGCCATTCGGGACATCTCTTTAGTGTTTTCTTCCATCACTGACTTGACGACAGCTCGTCGTCATCCCCTACCTTGTCAATGCAAAATTTGTTTACTCAGCATCTACACTCTCCATACAGACCGCCAGCGCGTGACTGATATGCTTCTCGACCATCTTAACCGAAATGCCGCAGTGTTTGGCAATCTGCGGATATGTCATGCAATGCATGCGACTTAAAATAAATACCCTTTTGCACTTGGGTGGCAATTTTTCAATAACATCGTAGAGGTGATCCAGCTCCTGTGCTGCTGCAATCTCCCGCTCCGGTGTGGCCTGATCCGATTCAAGTTCAAGATCATCCAGCGAACACTGTTCACCAATGTGTCGTACCTGTTCTGCCCGGCCGAGATCATTGGCAACATTAATGGCGATCTTGAACAACAATGAAGACGGCGACTGAATCTCGCGCGAACCTTCATATTGCAACATGCGAACGTAAGTCTCCTGAGCGACATCTGCAGCGTTCTCAGATATACGCACACGTTGGCGCAGAAAGCTTAGCAACGAGTGGTGATACTTGTTGATGACCTCCTTGACGGAAAGCTTCGGTCGCTCATCCACTACGGACCGAAGGTCAGCACTGATATCTGAAATCGACACACTCATTTTCGATTACGACCTCACGGTTATGACCAGTGACTTTCCGGCTGCCTCTACTGTCTTCAATAGCCACTGACTGACTGTTGCGGATTCGAAGAAGCTTGCCT
>DATAHE010000332.1:0-8149 GCA_036263355.1 Steroidobacteraceae bacterium
GGTAACTGCACCGTAAGTTGTATGTTGATGGGTGTGGGAGCTTTATACAAAGCGGGACTGGTGGAATGGATGAGCACACAGACCTATCAGGCTGCATCGGGTGGTGGCGCACAACATATGCGCGAGCTGCTCACTCAATACGGCACGTTGAATGCCGAAGTGAAGGCGCTGCTGGGTGATCCCAAGAGCGCCATTCTCGAAATTGATCGCAAGATCATTGCGAAGCAGCGTTCATTATCAGCGGACGAAGTTGCGAACTTTGGCGTGCCGCTGGGTGGTTCATTGATTCCCTGGATCGATAAGGATCTGGGCAATGGCCAATCGAAAGAAGAGTGGAAGGGCATGGCCGAAACCAACAAGATTCTGGGGCAGGGCGAAGGCTTCGGAACCAAAGCCGTGCCGGTCGATGGCTTCTGCGTTCGAATCGGCGCAATGCGCTGTCATAGTCAGGCCTTGACCTTCAAGTTGAAGAAGAACGTTCCCGTTGCGGACATTGAAACGATGATTGCTGCTGATAACGCCTGGGTAAAGGTGGTTCCAAATACCCGCGAAGCGACCATCCGTGATCTGACTCCTGTGGCCGTCACGGGCACGTTGACCATTCCCGTCGGCCGCATTCGCAAGCTGGCGATGGGTGATGACTACCTCGGCGCATTCACCGTTGGTGATCAGCTGTTGTGGGGTGCCGCCGAGCCTTTGCGCCGCATGCTGCGCATCCTTCTGGAAGCCTGATCCGGGTGCCGGGAATGTGCTGTAAAGCCATGCTTTAACTGCCTGCTTTACATGAGATTTCCATCACATTCCGGCGTGGCATTCAGATGCACGTCGCAAATTTTACGTTCAATCGGCCCGGGAATTATTGTCACATGCTTGGGATGTGATACTCATAATCAGGCGTGAACCCTGATCGTCTTTGCGATTGCTTTCAATTGTGGGGCCTTTCCGGGGAAAGTCGGGTCAAATTGCTTAGATTGCATTTCTGTATTCAACGATCCGGCCGCGCATCGGCATCGGCTTATATAAAGCCGAGCTTCGCCGAAAGATTGGTGAAACATGTGTTGTAGGCTATAGTCGACGCGTTAAGTAAAGTACGTAAGCCCGGGTGATGGCTGGCGTCCTTACGCGAAACCGCTGAACGGCGGTGAGTTTAGGAGAGCTGATGAACAAGAACACCTTGCGCCTTTTCATGTCAGGTGCACTGCTGGGCGCACTGATGTCGCCGACCTCCCTCTTTGCATTGGGGTTGGGTGATTTGCGGCTGAATTCTGCATTGAACCAGCCGTTTGACGGCGAAATTGAAATTGCGAGCGCAACCCCGGATGAATTGAACAGCATCCGTGTGGGTATGGCGAATGAAGACACTTTCAAGCGTAGTGGCCTGGATCGTCCAGCCTTTCTATCTTCATTTAACTTGCGCGTTGAAACCAGTGGTGGCCGTCCAGTCATCAAGCTGCGTTCTAATACTGCGATTACCGAACCTTTTGTAAACCTTCTGGTTGATGTTAGCTGGACCGGTGGACGCGTGCTGCGCCAGTACACCGTGCTCCTCGATCCGCCAGTGTTTGCACAGACGCCAACGACCGACGAATCGTCAATGATGACAGCGCGTGGCCAGACTGAAGAGGCGAATCCCGCGACCGGCACGATTGATCGATCTACAACGACACCGGCAGCCTCGGAAGAAGCTCCAGCGGCCTCCAGCGCACCAACGGTGCCATCACCGACCACATCGAATACCACGGCAATGCCATTGCCAACGCCCCAAGCAGCGCCAATGGAAGAATCTGCACCAAGCGGCAGAACGCCTTCCCGCGCACAGACCAGCTATGAAGCTGGTGACAACTACGCAGTGAAGAAGGGCGATACTTTGTCGAAGATTGCTTCGCAGCTTCGCACCGAAGGCGTCAGCACCAAGCAGCTGATGGTCGCCTTGTATCGTGCGAACACCTCTGCATTTGGCAGCGACATGAATGTACTGCGTAGTGGCGCGGTGTTGCGTGTTCCGGCCACTGCGGATATCGAAGCCATCTCGCCATCCGAAGCTTCGTCCGAAGTCTCCCGTCAGTACGGAATCTGGCGTAACAGCACTGTGAATCGCGAAGCAGCTGCACCATCAGGTGAACGTCTGCGTCTTGTGCCTGCTCAGCAAACTGAACCTGAACAAAGTTCTGCGACCAGCGCAGCATCAAAAGCCGCTGCCGCTGCTGAAAAAGCGGCCAAAGAACAGGCTGCGCGTAAAGCCGCTGAGGAAGCAGAAGCGAAGCGCCTGCTTGAATTAAAGAACGCTGAACTGGCGAAGATGCAAAAGCAGTTAAGCAGTGCGAGCAGCACTGCAACCAAGTCTGCAGCTGCAACATCCGCCGCAAGCGCTTCAGTGACCAGCGAAGTTGCTGAATCTGCACCAACGGAACCAGCACCGAATGCCGAGCCGATTGAGCCCGAAGTGACTGCAACCAAGCCAGTTGCACCAGCTCCGGCTCCAAGCCCTGGTTTGCTGGATACGCTGCAACAATATTGGATTCAGATTCTCGGTGTGGGTGTTGTATTGATCCTGGGTTTGGTTTTCTACTTCCGTCGTAAGCAGCAGGCCAGCGAGGAATCAGATTCAACCATTGCGACCATGACTGCAATGGACTTCGATGAACAATTGCGCGGAACAGGTCGTTCACGTGCACGCGGCTTCGCCGATGAACACGTTGAAGAGCAGCCGATACATGATAGTTATGAAAGCAATGACTATGAACCGCCAGTGGCCAGTGCGCCAACGGTACGTCGTGAATCTCCAAGTCAGCATGTATTATCTGAAGATACGCTGAGCAGCGAAACAGCGCTGCACATTGAACAGCAAGACGCATTGGCCGAAGCTGATTTCCACATGGCTTACGGTTTGTATGATCAGGCCGCAGACATTGTGAAGCTTGCGATTGAGCGTGATCCAGATCGTCGTGATCTGATGCTCAAGCTCGCTGAAATTTATTTCGTGTGGGGCAACCGCGATATGTTCCTGGATGCCGCACGCAAACTGCATGACACACGCAAGCAGGCTGCGCCGGGCGAATGGGACAAAGTCGTCATCATGGGCAAACAGATTTGTCCTGATGATCCATTGTTCAGCGGTGATCGTGGCCGCAGTAGCTCCGGTGACAATGTTGATGTCAATCTCGAAGGCGGTGAACATCGCGTCGATGTTGATCTCTATGACTCACCGAGCGGTGAACAGCCTAAAGCCGGTATGGACTTTGAACTGGAACGTTCCGGTAGCTATAGCGGCAATCGCGGTGATTCTGGATTGGACTTCCTGCTTGATGAGCCACAACGCGGCGTAGATAACGATTCAACGCGTGAGATGGATCCAAACGCACGCACGCAGGAAACACCGACCATTGAAGCGCCTTATCTGGAAGATCTGCCAGATACCGGCACGTCAACCATCCGCGAGCAATTTGATGCCAGCGCATTTGGCGACAATGATCGTGCTCATGAACCGACTTCAGAAATTTCACTCGATGAAATCGGATTGCATGTTGATTCTCTGGAATCGACAGGGCGCATTGATAACACCGGTTCTGTACAGATGATTGGTGATGACGATGCAACGCGTATTGCCAAGCGTGAAGACCTTGAGCCAACTCGTGAGCAACCACGCCCCGATGTAGCGAAGACCATGCTCGCGCCACATATGAACATGGATGACTATACGGATATGAGTTCGGCAGTGAACGAGGAACGTTCCAGCAGCACGATTACGGTTGAGCAAATTGACCTGAACGAAATCAGCGGCCTGATTGACATGACGGACGCTGGCACCAGCGACAGCGGTATGTTCAAGCCCACGCAAAAGATTGATGTCGACATGGGCCGGTTCGATTTGCATGCGGACGACACGATTGAACAGCTGCGTCCAGACCTGACAGGTTCAGGCGTATATCGCGCGACTCAGAAGATCGATGTGGACTTCCTTGATCATGTTCACGATAACGAAGCCACCAAGCAGATGGGTCAGCTGGAAGGATTTGAAAATCCGGAAGACACCGGCAAAACTTCTATCAACAAGGGTCTGACATCGGTACGTTCAACGCCAACATACGCACCGACCGAAGCGATGGAAGCCTCTCTGGAACTGCCAGAAATGGAACCCGTTACCATGAGCGAAGTGGGTACCAAGCTCGATCTGGCTCGTGCCTACATGGATATGGGCGATCCTGACGGCGCTCGTAGCATTCTTAAAGAAGTAATGGACGAAGGTAATCCTGGTCAAAAACAGGAAGCGCAGCGATTGCTGGAATCCATTGGCTGATTTAACAGGCTTATTAATCTCTCTGATTGATTTTTCTATTTGATTTTTTATGAGGGAGCCGGTATTTACCGCGCTCCCTTTTTGTTGCTCACGAGAACTATGCCGCGCATTGCCTTGGGTCTGGAATACGATGGCAGCCGCTATGCGGGCTGGCAGTCGCAGGCGAATGCATCTGGTATTCAAACTGCGGTTGAATCCGCGTTGTCCTTTGTTGCCAATCACGCTGTGACGCTTACATCGGCTGGCCGCACTGATGCTGGCGTTCACGCGAGCATGCAGGTGGTGCACTTCGACACTTCAGCAGAACGCAATGAACGTGGCTGGGTGATGGGCGCGAACTCCAATCTCGATGACACCATCAGTGTGTTGTGGGCGCGATCAGTGCCAGATGACTTTAATGCGCGCTATGGCGCCATCGCGCGCAGTTATCGCTACGTTATTCTCAATAGACAGCCACGACCGTCCTTGCTGCGTGATCGCGTCTGCTGGGTACGCGAACCATTGAATGAACAGCTGATGCATCAAGGGGGTCAGCATTTGATAGGCGAGCAGGATTTCAGCTCCTATCGTGCTGCGGAATGTCAGTCATCGACGCCCATGCGTCGCCTGTATCGCATTGATGTCACGCGCCATCACGAGCTTGTTGTCATCGATGTCACCGCGAACGCCTTTCTGCATCACATGGTGCGGAATATTGTGGGCGTGCTGATCGAAGTCGGGCGGGGAAATCAAAGTACCGACTGGCCATTAAAAGTGCTGCAGGCGCGAAATCGTAGCGACGGTGGTATTACGGCTGCCGCAGCGGGTTTGTATCTGTTTGGCGTTTACTATCCCGACAATCTCAACTTACCGTCACTGCCGCGTGATTCTGCCTGGCCGCCCGGCCCCGCTTGGCCGGTTTTTCCTATCGAGCCAGTGCGTAGCAGTAATGTTTAAGTCATGCAAGGCTTGCCGAAAAGCGCGATTGCATGGATTATCCGCGCCACGATTTTGGTGAGTTTTCTACTGCCGAGTTTTCCAATGGGAATGTCCACATGAGCTGGTTTGAGAAAATTATGCCCTCCCGCATCAAGACCGAGCGCCGTACGCGTTCGGTTCCGGAAGGCTTGTGGATCAAGTGCGATGCCTGCGATGCGGTGTTGTACCGAGCAGAGCTGGAACGCAATCAGCACGTTTGTCCCAAGTGCAGTCATCATATGCGTATCGGCGCACGTATCCGCCTGGAACGATTCTTTGATACCGATTCGCCGGTTGAAGAACTGGCAGAAAAAGTTACCCCTGAAGACCCACTGAAATTCCGCGACAGCAAAAAATATCGCGACCGATTGACTCAAGCACAGAAGAGCACTGATGAGCTTGATGCGCTTATCGTCATGACAGGCAAGGTGCTGGAGCTGGAGCTGGTCGCCTGTGCATTTGAGTTTGAATTCATGGGTGGCTCAATGGGTTCAGTGGTGGGTGAACGTTTTGCCCGGGCAGTAGATCACTGTCTGCAACATCGCAAGCCGCTGGTATGTTTTGCCGCCAGCGGTGGGGCGCGCATGCAGGAAGGTTTGTATTCTCTGTTGCAGATGTCGAAGACCAGTGCTGCGCTTGCCAAATTATCGCAAGCTCGCCTGCCATTTATTTCAATTCTTACTGATCCCACCATGGGCGGCGTCTCTGCCAGCCTTGCGATGCTGGGTGATGTGAATATCGCCGAGCCACGTGCATTGATTGGCTTTGCGGGTCCACGCGTTATTCAACAAACGGTTCGCGAAACATTGCCAGAGGGTTTTCAGCGCAGCGAGTTCTTGCTGGAGAAGGGCGCGATTGACATGATTGTTGATCGCCGCGACATGCGCGAACGTGTTGCGCAACTGCTGACGTCGTTCATGCAAAGACCTGCGCCGGTATTGCAGGCTGAAACCGAATAAGCATCTGTGATGTGAACAGGCGATTGCTACTCGCGCACATAAACCAAGTTCAACTTACTCGATATGAGCGATCTGCCACCCAATCCGCCCATCGAATCAGGCCGCTATCGTCACCACAAAGGTGGTGAGTACGAAGTGCTGGGTGTGGTGAGACATAGCGAGACGCTGGAATCCATGGTGCTTTACAGACCTCTCTACAACAACACGGGGTTGTGGGTGCGTCCATTCAGCATGTTTGTTGAAGAAATCGAAGTGAATGGCAAGAAGCAGCGACGTTTTGAGAAAGTGCGTCGTTAATGTGTTATCGCTCAGCTTGCGTCAATGTTTTCTAACATGACTTGATCCTGGTGAAGCGCCTAACAAGCAATCTCGTGTCGATCAAACGCACGGTTCATCAGAGATAGAGCTAGCTCACGTCGAAGCCAGCTCGTTGCATTTCACTTCCAATGTTTGAGCGCTGCCACAACTTGTCTATTGCTAGAAACTGATCTTGATTCCTATTGATGGAATCAATGGCAGGCTTTCTTCCTCTTCGAGTTTGTAGTCCGAAGTTCCAGCCACAGGTTTATAGACAACGCTGCCACCATTCTTGCGGCCGTAAACATTGATGATATCGGCGAATACACTGCCGTTGAGTTTCTTGCCGCCGAACGCATATTCGAGATGCAAATCAAGCCGGTGATAGGCATGCGCACGCTGATCATTTAACTTGCCGTAAACAGGAATGTAGTAACCCGGAAAATCTGGATTCTCCTTGTTGCCAACAATGGATGTGTAGGGAAAGCCACTGCGATAATTCCAGCGCATTCCCGCATTCAAGCCATGATGCAAGTCGTAGTTGAATACCAGATTGGCAACGACGGGTGTGTCGTATTCAAAGCGAAACGATGTGTTGTTGAGTTCGTTATGGCGTCGCGCACGGGATAGACTTAATGTAGCCCAGCCCTGCCAGCGATCCGTCAAGTTCTTGTTGATCTGAAACTCCGCACCATATGCAGTGCCTGTCGCAGCATTGATGTACTGACGATCGTCGTCCACATCGACGATGAGATTGCTTATTTTCTTGTAGTAGAAGTCGCTGGTGAATGACCAGCCGCGCCCCAGATCGCCTCCCAGTCCAATGAGGTAATGTTCAGCAGTGGGGGATCGCAACAATGGGTTGCCCGTGATGGGCAAAATCTGCGCAGGCTCCGGCAATTGATGATATTGACCCCACGCAGCATGCATGTTCCATTTCTGGTTCAATTGCCATTGCGATGCAATGCGTGGTTCAGTGTGATTTTCTTTCAAGTACGCATTCCGCGCGTGGCGAAGGCCAAGCGTAATCGTCCACGGCTCCGCAATTCGCACGGTGTCTTCTGCAAACACTGCGCTGGTGCGCACGATTTGATGATCATCGACGTCAATCAAAGGACCAAGCTCCGTGGTGCAGTCCGCTGAGAACGTCGTGCAGGGACGATAACGCAGATGAATCTTGTACGTAAATTTCTGATACCACTGTTCCGCGCCTGTACTAAAAACATTGGCGTGCGTGTTATGTATGTAGCGTGTCTTGAACTGCCAGTCATCACTGCTGGCGCGAATGAACTCCTTTGCTGTACCTCGCTGATAAAGTTGCTCACCATGCAGGTTGCTCAGTGCTGTGTGCAGTTCATTGGCACCATGTTCATAGTCCCACTTTAATCCTTCGCTATTGAACTTCGTTCCGATCGACGTCTTGCCAGCGGAGCCGGGATCAATCAGTGCTACGTTGGAGTTCAATCCGAAGTCTGCGGCGGCAGAATCCTGCGCACCCAGTGCAAGCAGCGAGATACGGTTGTAATCGTTCGCCGTCAGTGTGTACTTCAGTTGCCAGTCACGTGAGCGTGGGTAGTGATCGAAACTGACATCGTCCAGACCAGTCTGATCTTTCTTGTCGAGCAGCGGCAGCACCAGA
>DATAHE010000333.1:0-4737 GCA_036263355.1 Steroidobacteraceae bacterium
CAGCAACTTGGTCAAACGCACTGATGCTCGGAAAGTCTTTTTGACCTCGCTTGGGCCCGGTGCTGCTACCACTGCCACCAATGAAATCTATGCCCAACACCTGATAGTGATGTGTATCAAGAGCAAGGCCCGGTCCCATCACATTCTTCCACCAGCCTGCTGGCGCCAATGGATCAGTGGTCGCTGCCACATAGCGGCCTGCAGAGATACCACCCAATACGAGAACGACGGGTGCATGCGCTGCGCCTTCCAGTCGCCATGCCACTTGAACAGGTGATAACTCGCCGCCAAAATAAAGTGGCAACGATTCACTCAGCAATAGCTCGCCCTGTGCCACACAGATATCGTGTTCGGCACCATCCGTTCTTTTTGCCTCGATCTATGACATTTAAACAAGCACTCCGCTGATGAGCCTTGCTCATCAATTCAAAACAAGTTCATTCATCGGAGTTCCTGCGCAGAATGCGCAACGGGTCACTATGTACGCCATATGGAATAGCGCGCCTGATTGCTCAGGCAAAGTTCATAGCACCTCATCTGTCGGTAACGCTATGCGCACCGCAGGAGTTAGCACCTTCCGTAAGGGTTATGTGATAACACGTTACGTGGGTTGCCCCGGCTTCAAAGGGCCTTTCCCTCAGCCGGTCTCGATGAGTGGAGCGAAGTCTACGGAGCCGTGCCGGGGTGCGTCAAGAAGGTTATGGGTTTGAATGCGGCATTCAGATCTTCTTCCTGCTCCATAGGACGAAGATCAACGCCGCTACAACCGTCGCGGCTGTAAATACTGAATCCATCACTGGGTTGGACTTTACTTGACCGGTGAATGAGAACAGTCCAGAGAACAATTCAGTGGTAACGCGAACCACAAAAGGCGCGAGTAACGCACCTAACAACAACACGACGGCGACCAGCATCACACTTCGAATCAGCTGCACACGATACGCACGCTCCAGACGGGGCAATAACTGCGACATAAACGGGTCAGCAGGCAGCTGTTCGTTCTTTTCCGCAAACAAACGGCTCAGCTTTGCATCAACGTCATTGGCAATACTATCTTGGTTCATGATGTCTTGATTCATGATGGCTTACTCGTAGGCTTGCAACAATTCACGCAACTTTGCTGTGCCGCGCGCAATGTGAGATTTAACAGTGCCCAATGGCAACCCGGTGGCAGTCGAAACCTCTCCGTGGCTCATACCTTCGGCATGTGACAACACGATGCACAAACGTACATCCGACGACAGCTGCATTAGCGCTTGATCCAGATCGATACGTTCTCCATGTGTTTCGGAAATTGTTTGAACAGGAAGATCCAGTTCATCGGTGGAAGTCACCAGCTTCGCACCACGCACATATTGCAACCAGGTATTAACAGCGATCTGGCGCAGCCATCCGCCAAATGCAGCAGGCGATTGCAACGATGACAAGGTTTTCCAAGCTTGGAGAAAGGCGTGCTGTGAAAGGTCATCTGCCAGCGCATGATCGCGGCACAATCTCCGCAGCAAATTGCGAACAGCCGATTGCCGTCGTCGCACCAGTTCTTCGAATGCGGGTCTATCACCCAACTTCGCCAGCGCAACAACGGCAGCTTCCGCAGCGTTGTTCATCCCCAATCTTGACATCGTATCCAGCAACATTATGCAGCCAGGTTTGTTTTCTTTTCCTGTTCGTGGTCACGAAGCACTTTCGCACCGATATGCAGTCCTGCACCAATGCAGAATATCAGTGCAGCACCAGCAAACACAAAGGGCGCCGCAACCGGCACTGCATACAGAAACACCGCCGCCACAATCGCAGCGCCAATACCGCCGGCCATCACAATGGCGCCAGCTATCTTCAAGTTAACGGCCTGCAGTCTCTGGTCTTCTGGCACAGAGCCAATGCCGGTCAATTGCCTGATTGTTTCTGGTGACAACTCCTGTCCTCTATCGATGGATGCTCTGATGGTATCCATAGCGGCTTTGCGAATCTTGTAGGCAACCACGATTGGAGTAATGCATACCGAAGCGACAAACAGCCAGAACACAATGGCCACGATTGCGCCCCAGTCAAGAGCAAAATGAAACATGTGACTCTCCCGATAAAATTGACGTTCAAGATAAAGATGCGTCGACCCACATATTTGGATGCAGCAGGAATAAGTTTTTTGCACGGGCATTTTGCCGAACGCATCAATAGAGCCGATTTGCCAGAATCCGCCGATCTGCTTACTACATTTCGTGTGCTACATTGGTCCGGCAATGATCCGTCAATCCAAACTTGTCACCGCGCCTATCGCGCTGCTCACTCGCTTGCGATTAGCGCTGATGCGCCATGAAGAACTGACCAGTGTCATGGCGTGGGCCGCGCTCATTGGCTTTTTGGGCGCAACGTCCTGCGTGTTGTTTCGCGATGGCATCAGGCTGTTCGAGTTTCTGCTCACTGGCAAGTATGGAGATCTAGTGCAGGTAGCGGAGAGTCTTAAGGACTGGCAACGCGTCATCATTCCTTGTGCAGGTGGCTATCTTGCAGGCCTCGTTCTCTACTTCGGTGCACGCGTCCTACCAGGACAACGATCAGTGGATTACATGGAAGCGATTGTCGTTGGCAACGGTGCCATTCAGGCGCGGCCAACACTGATACGAAGTCTTTCATCTTTATGCAGCATTGCCTCCGGCGGCTCGATTGGTCGCGAAGGCCCCATGGTGCAACTCGCAGGATTGATTGGCTCCAAGATCGGCACCTTCCTTGGTGTCCCTGTGCCACGACTGCGACTGATGGTGGCATGTGGTGCATCAGCAGGTATCACCGCTGCGTATAACGCGCCCATCTCAGGCGCATTGTTCGTTGCCGAAATTGTCATGGGCTCTATCGCAATGGAAAGCTTCGGACCTTTGCTCGTCTCTGCTGTAACGGCCAATGTCACCATTCATCACTTTCTTGGATTCAGTTCGGTATTTGCAGCGCCGCAGTTTCAGTTTGTTTCCAATTGGGAACTGTTGTTCTACGCGGTTCTCGGTGTATTGCTCGGCCACCTCGCACCGCCCTTTCTTGCGCTACTCAAAACAGCCAAGCATCAATTTGCAAAGCTGAACTGGCCTACCTATCTCACGATGGCAGCGGGCGGCATGCTCGTCGGCGGCATCTCCATGTTTGTTCCAGAAGTCTGGGGAAATGGTTTCAGCACAGTGAGTGGAATATTGAATGGCGATATCATTGGCTGGATGTTGCTGATCATCCTGCTTACAAAAGTATTGAGCACCGCGATAACTGTCGGCTCGGGTGCAGTGGGCGGTGTATTCACTCCGACTTTGTTTGCGGGTGCCGCCATCGGTGCTTTGTTTGGAGGCGCATTGCATCTGGCAATGCCGCATCATGTTGCTAATGGTAGTGCATATGCACTAGTAGGTATGGGTGGATTTCTTGCCGCCACAACGCATGCACCACTGATGTCGATATTGATGATCTTCGAGATGACGCTGGACTATAACGTTGTACTGCCGTTGATGCTGGCCTGCGTCACGGCGCACTACGCTGCCAAAGTGTATCGGCATGGTCGTTCGATCTACCAAGACACGCTCGATCCGGAAGTGCAGGAAAAAACAGACGATCAACGTGAATGGCATCTGCAAACCATCAATGCATTGATCAAGCCCTGCTCTGCCATCGTTCATCGTGGCACATCACTGCAACAGGTGCTTAACACCTTGCCAAAACGTGCGGTGGACGCCATTTATGTAGTGAACGAAGACAACGAGCTGGTTGCATGGGTCGATCCACACAAATTAATCAATGATGTTGGCGGAAGTGGAGTATCCGTTGTGCAGGATATCGATGCGCTTGCGACACCCGTTCCGCTCAGCTTGCAAACCGGCATGTCGCTCGGTGCAGCGCTGGATGTATTCCTGCGCTCTGACGATGTGCTTACCTTGCCGGTGATTGCCAACGCATGGCACAGCACGCTGGTCGGACAGGTATCACGACATGACTTGTTGCTGGCGGTACAGGATCAGATTGCCAGTCGCAATAAACAAGCGGCGGCTGGTTGACTCGGACTCACTCCTCCACCATCTTGCGCAGCGCCTTCAGCGCGTTATCCCATTGTCCGGATATCTCATCCAGAAAAGCATGCAGGTCTTTCATTGAATCAGTTTCAATTGCCCATACTCGGTCACGTCCATCGCGCGTACTTGAAATCAGCTGTGCACTTTCAAGCACTCGCAGATGTTTACTGACGGCTTGATGCGTGATGTCCACCTTCGCGGCAAGACTGGTGATGTTCTGCGGACCTTCGCGACCAAGACGCTGCAGCATCTTCAGTCGCGTGGGATCGCCCAACGCAGCAAAGATGGGCGCAACTGAAGTTGCTCTGACACTTGATCGTTGAACGGCTGCAGGTACCATTGGTTACATCGCCAGGTATTTTTCAATTAACTTCATCTGATGTGTCCAGCCGCCATCATTGGCACGCCATGCTTCGTCACGACGATCAGCAGGAATGCTGTCGAAGCCCGATTCAACTAATGTCAGTTCGGTATCATTACCCACCGCCTTCAACTTGAACTCGATCAGCGTCATCGGTTCTTTTGAATAATCCTTGTTGGGGTCAATCGCAAAGGGATGCCAACGGAACGAGATTAAACTCATTGGCTCAATACGCTCTACATGAAAGGTGAAGGGCTTCCCTTCATGTGGCTTCTGCATCTTCGCCACCTCAGAATCCACGACGGTGGGCTTTATTTTTCCAGTAACTTTGGA
>DATAHE010000334.1:0-4037 GCA_036263355.1 Steroidobacteraceae bacterium
ATATTCATTTCCTGGATAAATTACTTTGAGCAAATTGAATCAAGCATGGCGGGTAGCGAAGGCTCGCTGCCCGGTACCGTTAGTTTGCGAGCCCACATCCGCTTCTCTAATCCCACAGGCTCAGCAGGTAGCGACGGATCCATGTTACTCGCATAGTAGGGGTCTTTCTGAGCCTGCTCCAGCGTGATTAGTTTGATGCCTTTAGCTTTATACATCGCAAGTAGCCTGGGCAACATACGTGCATCGAAAGCACCTACATGCATTAGCAACACATAAGGTATGTCATGCTTATAAAGCACAGTCGACATGAGATGTGACTGATTGATGGCGTCCGAAGCAGCTTGCAGATAACTCCGTTCCAACAATTTGACTGACTCCATATCCTGCTTTGCCATACAACGCGCAAACGGCGCGTTCCACATGTAATCACCAAAGCTCATCGACACCGCTGCAATGTGATAGCCACGCGCGGCAAGTACATCGCGAACTAGTTTGCGTTTCTCCGGATCCGTGCCCTCTGATAGAAAGGGATAACGAAACCAGTGCCATTCCTTGCCATTACTGTACTCCTTCAACGCAACTTCATTCTTTGTAATCTCATCAATGTATTTTTCGACGGGCAGGTCGTTAAGATTTGGGTGAGACCAGGTGTGATTGCCAAGCAGAAACCCTGCCGCATGCCAGTCAGCAAACACTGCACCTAAAGCAGGCTCTTTCTCCACATGCGAGGCATTAACAAATCCATATACTTTTGATACATGTGCATCCTTTAGCGCCTTGATAATATCTTTGCCTACTTGCCGTCGCGTTACATCGGGCGGCAAGTCATTGTGCACAGGCAGATCATCGAACGTAATCGCAATCTGGATATCCTGCTTTTCCCTGGCGTTTGCTGCGAACGACAAGACAGACGCCAACAAGATTGCGATTACTACAGGGCTCTTCATTCATCGCTCCACAATTCGATAACAGATTTATTTTTCAAATAACGTCAGCGGAAACGCCTCCGCCATTACCCGGAACCCTGCTGGCGACGGATGCAAACCGTCACCTGAATCAAATGCTGGCAATAAACGCTCAGGATGCTCGGGGTCGCGCATTATACGGTCCAGATCGACAAATGCATCAAAGTTACCCGGTGTCCGGATCCATTCGTTAACTGCATTGCGGTCGGCATCATTCAGGGCATCGGGGTGATAGTACTGCGAAGCTCCGTCCGGCAGGATCGTCGCACCAATAACCTTAATGTTGTGCGCGTGTGCCCTCGCCACAATTTGCACATAAGCGGCAATCATGCGTTTCACCAGCTCTGTATGCTTGTCTGCAATGACTGGCGCTTCGCGAGTCAGTGTGCCAAGGTCGTTGATGCCCTCCAGCACGATTAGCCACTTTACTCCCGGCTGAGCAATCACATCTCGGTCGAGTCGTGCCAAGACGTTTGGCCCCAGACCATCCTGCAACAAACGATTGCCGCCAATGCCATGGTTCAACACAGATATGTTACGGGTGCGAGGCGATGCCTGAAGTCGCTCGGCAAGAAAATCCGGCCAGCGATTATTAGCATTGGTGGTTGCACCACGGCCATCAGTAATTGAATCGCCCAGAGTGACAATCGCGGCCGCATTGCTGTCTGTCTCAACATGTACTGCTGCAAGTTGATACCAGTGATCGATCTTCTTCGCGTCACCTAACTCTGCATCAGACACTCTATTCCCTTTGACAACGTAAGAGGTTGCACGCGAACCAGGATGACTGGTTTGCTGCTGAATCGTATTGGGCACATGAAAAGAAATAGTCAGACTGGTTAACGCTGCTACCGGCATGTTGATGGGATCGGACAGATAATCAGAGCCTGACGGAATGATGACTTCACTCTGACCTGAAAATGTAATGGCCTGAACGGTATCTGCTTTAATACGCGACGATGCGGTGTCACCGGAAACCGCCACATTCGCTGCATCGATCTTCAACGGTGAATTGCTAAAGGCATTCGAGAATACGATCCTGATACGCTTGCCCCCCGCTGAAAGACGAATCACCTGTCGTATCGTTGAGTCGGTAACGTCATCGCCCGACAACATATCCTTGGGCTCGGTCTGTAATTGTGACGATGCCCAACTGCCAACCCACTTTGTTGAGACTGGCGTCTCTTTGGTCGCCGCGAGGGACGAAACACTGGTGATGACTAACAAGCATGCACTGACTATCAATCGATTCTTCATGATTCACCTGGTCAAAAAATAGGTATCAATAAGATTAATTTGCCACTGCCCGCTCAAGTGTCGCGCGACTTCCCTGCGTCATCAACATATCAAGCCATTTCACTAAGGTGTCGCGGAATACCTGATTGGCGGCAAGTGCGGGTGGAAAAATCGCTTCAATTGATAACAGCGCAGCCACCCTGCTTTTCGCATCGTGCATACCTTGCAATTTCGCCGCCGTCACATGTGCCAATGGATCATCGACCACATGCGCATTTCCTGCATCATCATTTCCTGTTTGCCACTGCATCCATGCGGCAACTGCCAGCGATTGCATCTCTACGGCAAGATTGCGCTGCAAACGTACCGCAATTGCAGCCAGTAAACGTTGCGGCAACTTCTGCGAACCATCCATCGCAATCTGTCGCGTGCGATGCTGTAATGCTGCGTTACTGAAACGCTGCATCAACGCAACACGATAAGCCTTGATATCCAGTCCCGGCGGTGGCGATAACGTTGCTTCCGATTCATTCCAAAGTAACTCAACGAATTGGTACGCACTGGGGATGGCGACCACTTCATGCACGTAGTTGATGCCAGCCAGCGCACCAAGATAGGCGATGCCAGAATGCGCGCCATTCAACATACGCAGCTTCGCTTCTTCCCAAGGTGCAACTGCATCGGTGAGCTGCACGCCCAGGCTTTCAAAGGCAGGTCGTTCACCAGCAAATTTGTTTTGAATCACCCATTGCAGAAAAGGCTCGGTGCGAATCATCGCGCGATCTTCAACGCCAATATGATGTGAGAGTGCAATGATCGCATTCTCATCAGTAGCAGGCACGATACGATCGACCATGGTTTCCGGAAATGCTCCCTGCGTTGCAATCCAATCGTGCAACGCAGGATCATGTTTCTGTGCAATGGCAAGCACTGCATTCATCAGTCGCTTGCCGTTATGTGGCAGATTGTCACACGAGATGGCTGTAAATGGCTTCAGTCCCGAAGCGCGTCGCTTCGCAAGCGCAGCAACAATCAATCCTGCTGCCGTACGCGGCTTCTCAAGACTGGCAAGATCAGCGACGACATCTGCGCTGCTCTCAATCAGTTTCCCGGTTACTGGATCAAGGTGATAACCTTTTTCGGTAACGGTCAGCGTCACCAGATGTGTATCAGCTGCAGACATGACATTTACCAATACTTCCGCTTGATACTGCGCCACCATCACATCACGCAACACGCCGACAATACGAACGCGTTCTGCATTACCTTCACGTTCAACCACTGAATACAGACAATCTTGTGGCACCAGCGAGTCGCACACGCTTGCTGATCGCAGCGATGCACCGACGATACCCCAACGCATGTCACCCTTTCTTGCCGCATCATCAAACACAATAGCCTGATGTGCGCGATGAAACGCGCCGATGCCTAGATGCACCACACCATTGCGCAGTTGTTTGCGGTCGTATCCCGAACGCTCAACGTCGTTGGGTAAAGTTGTAATTGCAGATTCTGATAGTCGTTGCACTTTTATCACTCGATAGTCCATCAATGCTACCGCTCATTGAGATGTCGGCAATCAGATGGACGAATTCAAAATATATTTGCGGAGTTACCAATGTGTCACCGCAATCAGAGCCATCCACTGGCCGGGATTAATCTATTAGTCGCAGAGACACCTATAACTTATATACTGCCTTGACCAGATCATAAGCAAGCGCTCGCGCCACCTCATGTGCCTCATCGAGTTCAAGACGGTGCTCTGCCACCAGCTTCGCGAGGAAAGCACAATCCATACGACGTGCGACATCGTGGCGTGCAGGTATAGAAAAGAAC
>DATAHE010000335.1:0-2789 GCA_036263355.1 Steroidobacteraceae bacterium
GGTTTGTTCTGCCTTGTTGGTGCGGCTGTTGTTTATGTTGTCAGTCATTCTAGAAAGCATTCCCAGTTAACGACAGAAGCCTAGAAGTTGTCGTATCGGTTGAGCCGAAGCGGTTGCACCCCAGATCGCATTATCGATCTGAGGTGCCATCGCAAGCTCCAGGGGTTTTTGTCTTAGAGTGTCTTCAGAAACTTCACCAGCTGCTTCTTCTGCAATGGTGACAACGACTCCGGCACGCCGCCAGCAGAAAGAGTGGGATAGATTGGTGGCAAATTCGCAGCAGTAACAAATACAAATACACGCGATGAATAGAATTCGACCACATCTTCCAGCGTCTTCATCGAGCCGTCATGAAAATACGGTGCAGTGTGTGCAATGCCACGTAATTGCGGTGCCTTGAACGATTCATAGTCAGCAGGATCACCCGAGATAATGCATCGACCCGGATCGACTGAATACGCTTGCGGTACAAATGATGGGCTCAGTCCTTGAGTCGGCAGTGGAGGCAAGTCAACCACTTTGTCTCTGCGCGTGGCATCCGTGTAGAAGCGGATGCGATAGTGTGGTAGATCAAGCGTGTTGCGATCTGGAAACTGGTCGATATAAGTAAACGGCGTAAATGGGCCTGGCAATCCCAGTATCGGTCCTGTGCCCGGTTGCGTCAGATAGCTGAATACCGATGTGCCAATGTTCATGAACACATCGTTCTGGTGTGTGCCCGACAAAACCGGGCCGGCAGCATCGAATACCGGCGTGCCATCCGGATTCAATGCAAAGAAGGTTTGATCATGCGCGGCTTGCGATGTAATTTCATTGCCTCTTGCGCCACCATGACAAAGCGCGCAACCCTGCACGAACAACGCTTGACCCGCTGCTTCATCAGAGCCAGGTGGAAAGACTCTAGTTACATCAGGATCGACAGGTTGTGCCCCCGCCGCAAGCTGCTTTGCAACCGTACGAATCTTGGTGGAAGAGAATACCGTCGATTCAAACGCTGCAATCACATTCAATGCATTGTCTGGATACAGGAAAGGTACTTGTGCATGCAGCTTAAGTGCATCAGCGGCCTGTACTTGATAAGTCGGAGCGCGACCGTCGTATTGATAGGGCGCAGTGATCGCCGTGTTTTCGATCGTGGGTACACCACGCCATACCGTAATCGTTCGTTCGGCATTGGTGATGACGTTGCCATTAATGTCAATCACATCCAGATTCTGAGCGAGCGGCAGCACTACTCGAATCAATCCTGCACGCACATGGTCGTAAGTCGGTTTAGTCGCGTTTGGATCGTCGGCATCTATACGACGGAATAACGGATCGCTAGGTGGCAATGACGCGATATGGTCTGGCTTTAGAACAAGATGGTCATTCTCGACATGGCAGGTTGCACAAGCGCGACCATTGCCGCCCACAGCGGGCAAGTCGAAAAGCAGCTTGCCAATCGCCGCTTGATTGTCGGCATTGGCGGCAGTCGACAACGTCAATATGCCTGCTAACAGGCATAGCGATATTAATTTTTGTTTCATGGTCCCCGTCCCGTGTTGATTGAATAATGGGCTGCAATAAAATTGCGGTCGCAAAATTACACGAGCAACGTGATGCTTGTTGTTATGGATTTATTCTTTTTGTTGCTTTGGGGGCTTATATTTTTGGACTAGGTATATTCCTCGACAGCTTTAGTCGTAAGTAGTGAGTGTGATATTGCGATCACGACAGCAATCACATTGGATAGCTCTGTGAGCAATATGCCTTCTGCTAGCACGCTGGTTGATCAAGGTCGATGGAAATACAGCTGGGAGAGCAAACGCTCATAACACGAGCAACTGCGTCAGAAAAATTTCGCCGGGCAGAGTCGAGTTCTGCCTGTGCTTTATCAAGTGCCTGTTGTTCGCGCCAGGCAACCAGAGCTTGAACACCTGCGAAATAAGCTAATCCAGCTGCCAGCCCCAAAAGTATTGCGCCAATTGCCGAGCCAAATAGTGGGATTGCAAATGCAGCAATGCCCGATGCAATCAACGCGGCTACGGCAACTGCCAGTGCTGCAGCAATCGCTGCGGCGGAGTCGCGTCGTGATCTGATACCGTTCATGCGTGAGCAAATTTCTCCGATGGTGTTCCGAGCTCGTTGAGCGTTGCCTTCGGCAGCGCTGCATGCGGTGTTGTCCTCACACATCAGCGCACTACCTGGAAGAGGAATTCCCGCCGAGCCTGGGTCAGGAACATTTGTCCATACTGGAGGGCTGTTAGTGGTCTGAGTTCCCGCGCAATCAACAGCGCGCACAAAAAGAGGCAGGCGACCACGCTCCACTGCGGTCACCCTCAGTAAAGCAGTACTCACACATTCAAAGTCGTCCGCTGCCACGGTCAAGCCGAATCGATCAACGACTTCAGCGTGACGAATCCCGGAGCCAGAATCATCACGAAGTACCAATAGCCCCGAAACTGTAAACGAGTCCGCGCTTGATACGGGGGCACCTTCAATGATGATCATGGATAGCTCCTGTTGAGGGGAATCAGCGTATCGCAAGCATAGAGTTTGAGTAATACGTGTTAATCGTTGTGTATTACGGCTGTGAATGTGGCAACCAGCATCCGTAATCTGCTTTCAATGATTCGTGCATGTGGCATTAGCTCCATCGGGAAGGGGCAATCCAATCCTTGAGCGCGGCTGCTATCCCTGCTGAGCAGTTGGCATCGTTTAGCTGGCCCGGCAGTGAATTTCGTAATTTACTTAGGGATACCGGTGTCTTTTATCCATTGAATTGTCATACAATTGGAAAGTTGGCTCTT
>DATAHE010000336.1:0-6511 GCA_036263355.1 Steroidobacteraceae bacterium
GGAAATGTCGGAGAGGTGAATCAGACCATCGATGCCGCCGTTCAAGCCAATGAAAATACCGAAATCGGTGATGGACTTGATCTGACCGCTAACGTGATCACCACGATTGAAGTTATCAGAGAAGTCTTTCCATGGATTTGGTTTGCACTGCTTGAGACCCAGCGAGATACGACGGCGCTCTTCATCGATATCGAGCACCATGACTTCGACTTCCTGACCAGCATGTACCACTTTCGCTGGAGCAACGTTCTTGTTGGTCCAATCCATTTCGGAAACGTGTACCAGACCTTCCACGCCTTCTTCGATTTCAACGAAGCAGCCGTAATCAGCAATGTTGGTGACTTTGCCGAACAGGCGAGTGCCAGTTGGGTAACGACGTGCAATGTTCTGCCATGGATCGCTGCCCAATTGCTTGATGCCCAGGCTGACGCGTTGACGTTCGCGATCGAACTTGAGAATACGTACTTCGATTTCCTGACCGACTTGCACCACTTCCGAAGGATGCTTGACGCGCTTCCACGCCATATCGGTGATGTGCAACAGACCATCGATGCCACCCAGATCAACGAACGCACCGTAATCAGTGAGGTTCTTGATGGTGCCCTTGACCAATGCGCCTTCTTGCAACTTGTCGAGCAGCTCTGAACGTTCTGCACTGCTTTCCTGTTCAACCACCGCACGGCGCGATACAACCACGTTGTTACGCTTTTGATCGAGCTTGATGACCTTGAATTCCAGCACTTTGCCTTCGAGGTACGAAGGATCGCGCACTGGACGTACATCTACCAGTGAGCCTGGCAGGAACGCGCGAACGAAATCGATTTCAACAGTGAAACCACCTTTGACACGACCATTGATCATGCCCTTGACGATTTCCTGCTTTTCGAATGCATCTTCAAGACGCGTCCAGGTACGGGCACGCTTGGCTTTTTCGCGCGACAGGCGGGTTTCGCCCGAACCGTCTTCCATGCTGTCGAGTGCGACTTCGACTTCGTCACCGACTTGTACTTCCACTTCGCCCGCTTCGTTTTTGAACTGGGCAATGTCGATAACCGCTTCACTCTTCAGGCCGGCATTCACAATCACCACATCGGGGCTGATTGCAACGACAACACCTGTGAGAATTGCACCCGGCTTGACAGGCTGGGAGGCAAAACTTTCTTCCAATAGTTGGGCAAAACTTTCTGACATGTGAACTCTTGGGTAAGGACCCGCTATATCCCAACTCTTTATCCTAAAGAACAGGGGTGATGGTAAATCGCCATGCGTCCTGCACGACGTGTACAAAATCTTGCGATGATTGCCCTGTCAGCGGAGCAATGAATCGCGCGCGGAGTTCACAATAAAAATGAAGCTATCCCGCCAGCAAACGCAGGCGTGGATCAGTGTGGTTATGGGATAGCCAGGAAGATCAACACAGCTTGCGTGCCTTCGCCATATCCAGCACTGCTTGAACCACTTGCTCTATCGACATACCAGTGTTGTCAATCAACACTGCATCGACGGCGGGTTTCAGCGGGGACACACTGCGATTGGCATCGCGGTGATCTCGTTCGGCCAGCTCTTGCGAAAGGGCGGCAAGGCTAACATCGAAACCCTTGTCCTTCAACTGCTTATAGCGTCTTTTGGCCCGTTCTTCGGCGCTGGCGGTGAGAAAAACCTTCAATCGGGCATCCGGAAACACCACGGTGCCCATATCCCTGCCATCAGCCACCAATCCAGGCTCTTGAGCGAACAATCGCTGCCGTTCCAGCAATGCGGTTCGGACCGATGGCATGGCCGCTACTCGCGAAGCACCTTCCCCAGCCTGTTCGGTGCGGATCTCACGGCTAACTTCCACACTACCCAGCCAGATTTGTTCTTCGCCAGAGGCATCGCCTGAGAATCTTATGTTCATGCTGCCTGCCACCGCTGCGTGTGCGGCTTCATCGTGAGGGTCAATTCCTCGTTTTGACCCGGCCAGTGCGAGCAAGCGATACAGTGCGCCACTATCCAGCAAGTTCCAGCCCAGACGCGACGCAATCAGCCGTGCCAGCGTGCCTTTGCCTGAACTACTTGGACCGTCAATGGCGATAACAGGGACCGTACTCATGAAGTACTCGCGTTAAAAATCATGTTGCACAGTGTAAGGGAAGCGGCACTACAAGGAAATCGACGCGCTATGGAGCGAACATGAGGCACGCAAACGAATTACGTAACGGCAACGCGCATTGTCAGTCGCATTAATGAGATGATGCCGCGATGCAACTTTTCTCATCCTTGGCGCTAGCCGCGCCACTACAACGCGCATTGACCGAAGTTGATTATCGCGAGATGACACCCATTCAAGCCGCCAGCCTGCCCGCCATTCTGGAAGGCAAGGATGTGGTAGCACAGGCACAAACTGGCAGTGGCAAGACTGCTGCGTTCGCGCTACAACTGATAGCGACGCTCGATACTTCAATCAGCAAGATTCAGAGTCTGGTGCTGTGCCCCACTCGCGAACTGGCGGATCAAGTCAGTCGCGAGATTCGACGTCTGGCCTGTTTTGTACCCAACGTGAAAGTACTGACCCTGTGTGGCGGAGTACCTGCGCGTATTCATTTGAATTCGCTGACCCATCAACCGCACATCGCCGTGGGCACACCGGGACGCATTCTTGATTTGCTGCGTAAAGAAGCGCTGCCGCTACAAGCATTAAAGGTACTGGTGCTGGATGAGGCAGATCGCATGCTCGACATGGGTTTTGCTGATGACATTGGCGACATCATCGATCAAACGCCAACGCAACGTCAGACCT
The DNA here is from genome assembly GCA_036263355.1 of Steroidobacteraceae bacterium. Classification (GTDB taxonomy): domain Bacteria; phylum Pseudomonadota; class Gammaproteobacteria; order Steroidobacterales; family Steroidobacteraceae; genus CAILZL01. The sequence goes on from DATAHE010000336.1 coordinate 2,780, forward strand.
TACTGTTCTCGGCCACAATGCCCGAACCCATTCGCGCCTTCAGTCGCCGCTTTCAAAACAAGCCACTGGATGTCACGGTGCAGGCAAACGCCAGTGAAGTACTCATTACGCAACTCTTCTTTGAAGTAGATGCCGCACAAAAATCCGACGCTCTCACCTCTTTGTTACTTCACTATCATCCTGAGTCAGCGGTTATTTTTTGCAACACGCGCGATGCGGTTCGCCAACTTGCGGCCGAACTGGCCGAGCGTGGTTTCTCGGTATTGGCGTTGCATGGTGAGCTGGAACAACGCGAGCGCGAAGAAATGCTGGTGCGCTTTTCCAATCGCAGCAGCAACTTGTTGATTGCCACTGATGTCGCGGCACGCGGTCTGGATATCAAAGAATTGCCGATGGTGATCAATTTCGATATCGCCACTGATGCCGACACGCACTTACATCGCATCGGTCGCACTGGACGCGCAGGCAGTGAAGGCATGGCACTGACCCTGTGTGTGCGCCACGAAATACCACGCGCCAATCTCATTGAAGCACAATCAGGTGAGGCACTGCGTTGGCAAAAAATTCCAGCCGCCACGATCGCAGCCGGTAAACCGTTGTACTCACCCTTCATTACCTTATCGATTGATGGCGGCAAACAAGACAAGTTGCGCCCCGGCGATGTACTCGGTGCATTAACTGGTGATGCCGGTTTACCCAAGGATGCTGTCGGCAAGATTGATGTCTTTCCCACGCGCACTTACGTTGCCATTGCGCGCGACTGGGGTGACAAAGCCACACAGCGTTTACGCGACGGCAAGATCAAGGGCAGAGTTTTTCGCATACGCAAAGCAAGCCGCTAACTGTCACCTTCGACATTCGCTTTGCACAATTATCCAGTCAGCTATCCAACCCGCTATCTAACCAGTTATCCAACCTGCCCGTCATTCATAGACTTCAAACATGTCCGTCTATTCTTCAGACTTCAAAGGGTTTACTTCGCTGGGATTAGCTGCGCCGCTACTGCGGGCACTCAGTGAACGCGATTACACTGCGCCCACACCCGTTCAACTCGCTGCGATACCCGTCGTTCTGCAAGGCCGCGATCTACGCGCCAGCGCGCAAACCGGCTCCGGTAAAACTATCGCGTTCGCCTTGCCCATTCTGCACCGGTTGCAAATGTCACCTGACAACACGCGTGCCACACGTGCGTTGATACTGACACCCACACGCGAACTGGCTATGCAGATCGGCGCGGAATTTCAATTCTATGCACGTCACTTACCCACGCCGCTGAAAATTCTCACTACCTTTGGTGGTGTCTCCATCAATCCGCAGATGATGGCCTTGCGGGGTGGCGCAGATATCGTCATCGCCACACCGGGTCGCTTGCTGGATCTCGTGCATCACAATGCACTACGCCTCGATGCGTTATCCACCCTGGTACTGGATGAAGCCGACAAGTTGTTGGACATGGGTTTTGCCGATGAACTGGCAAGCATCTTCGAATTACTACCCACACGTCGTCAGACCTTGTTGTTCTCAGCTACTTTTCCAGAGGCCGTGCAGTCACTGGCAGAGAAGTTACTGAATGATCCAGTTCGCATTGATATTGAATCTTCTGCGGCCAATGAACCCGTCATTACACAACGTGCCATCGTGGTCGATACTGCACAACGCTCTCCGTTACTGCGTCATCTGATACGTGAAGAAACATGGTCACGCGTACTGGTATTCGTCGCCACGCAGTACACTACCGAACATCTCGCTGACAAACTGCAACGCAATGGCATTGCTGCTGCCGCATTTCATGGCGAGTTGAGTCAAGGTGCGCGCACGCAAGCGCTGACTGATTTCAAAGCGGCACGTCTGCAAGTGTTGGTAGCAACCGATGTCGCTGCACGCGGCATCGATATCATGCAATTACCGGTAGTGGTTAACTACGATTTGCCACGGTCCGCAGTCGATTACGTACATCGCATTGGTCGCACTGGCCGTGCGGGCGAAAGTGGTGTTGCGGTCAGTTTTGTCACGCCTTTAACCGAAGCACATTTTCGTTTGATAGAAAACCGCAACAATTTTCGTCTGCCACGCGAAACCATTGTCGGCTTTGAAGCAACTGAAGTTGCTCCAGTGAATCAAGAAGCAAAACCTGGTACGGGCGGCATTAAAGGCAAACGTAAGAGCAAGAAAGACAAGTTGCGGGAAGCAGCGGCGAATAGTGCAAACAATGGTGATTAGAAGCCAATCATCGTGCTGGCTGGCGAGTCGTATCAACAACAAAACCAATAGCTCGATTAACAACCTCCTCCGCCCCCAGTATCTTGAAATGTCCCAATCCATCCGTCTCATGCAACGACGCAGCGAGATGGGGAGTAAATAGTTGCTTATTCGTTTCGAGCGGGACATGTCGATCCTGTTTATCCTGAATCGTCAGCACTGGGTTGCTGAATCGCTGCATCGTCACCTTTGGATCAATCTCATCAATAGAGCGTGCATAGCGTCGCTCACACATCGCCAGCAACTCGTCCACCCAGCTGGTTGATATGCCGAAGTTGTCGACGCTTTGATAGAGAGACTCAAAGAATGGAATCACCGGCGAGATTAACGTCACGGGCATTGCTTTGTGTTCGGACTTCATTGCACTGATAACCGCCGCGCCACCCATGCTGTGTGCAACCACAGCCTTGATGTTCAGTTCATCACGAGCCATCACCTCTTCGATAGCACGCACGAACAAGAACATATTGGCGAGCTTGCCAGACGATGCGCCGTGCGCAACATGATCAATCGTTATGATATTGAACCCGGCATCGAGTACAGGTTGATAAAAAGCATTGAAGTCTGCACTGGAGCCGGACCAGCCGTGCACAAACAACACTGACGCTTTGTGAGAACCCGCAGCAAACAGCTTGATTCGCTGGTCGTACACATCGAGCTCTTGCACAGAGAACTGAAGGTCAAGCAACTTGCGGCGCGGCGGCGACGTGACGCATAACAAACGTTCCGCAATCTTGACCGTGCTTTGCGGAAAGCACTTCATCGCAGCGCCGCTAACACTCCTTGTGGTGGCGTTGCGAACACGTCGAAACAATGAGGCTTCGTTAGCGTGTGTGAAATAGATTCGCTTCATTCAACACCTGCGATACACGCACCTTCAATGAATATGCTTCTGGTGTGGTTTGAATAAGGTGACTTTCAACGGTGCAGACAAAAATTGAATCTGTTGATCCAGATACGCCTTAAGCTCTACTTCGGTCTTGATGCCACCCGGCTCCTTGTCCCATGCAGCAAAGAAGTAATAGTCGATAACACCTTTGCTGGCATCCATCACCGAGACGTAAGAGTTGCCATCTTCTGTTTGCTTGATCCGTTGCGAACGATGAAAGATCACACCGACGCCAAGATATTCATCAGGTGTAATGCGACTTTGCTTTCCCCAACTGGCCATATAGGCCCATTCCAGATTCGAGTGTGGATCACTTTCAATCAATTTTGTATTCGGGTGGTGAACCACTCCAATCGACATTGCAGGCATATCTTTAGTTTCACCGATCGGCTTGATGTGCACTTGATTGTGCGCGAGTCGACTTCCCGCATTCATTGAAACCAACGCAGACATGTCGTAGATATTTTCATCTACCTGCCATTTGTTATAGCAGATATCAAAGGCAGCATAGAGATTGCCATTAGCCATGATGGTCGCTTCGCGGCTCGATGTATTTGCAATTGATTCAACTTGTTTACCATTCC
>DATAHE010000337.1:0-4012 GCA_036263355.1 Steroidobacteraceae bacterium
CCCATCGATGTGACCAAACGACTTGATAACCAGTGGAAGATTCACCTCGACAAGATCAACTGAACCTCCTACTGAGTTGCCCAAGCATGCAGATGAAATTGATGTGTGTAAAATTAACGCGCAGATATAATTAAAGTCCGCTGAACTATCGTGTCGATGAAAAGCGTTTACTGAGATACGCAAACAACGTTCGTATACATTGCGCTTCTCCACCTACTGGTCGACCAGGGCGATCCTTTGCATTCCATGCATACAGATCGAGATGTATCCATTGCTTCGCCTTGCTGACAAAGCGCTGCAAGAACAATGCGGCAGTAATGGACCCTGAGAAACCGGAAGCCGATGCATTATTCAAATCCGCAATCTTGCTACCCAGTTCGTCTTCATAACCTGCCCATAACGGCAATTGCCACATGGGATCGCACTCTTTCAATCCAATCTCCATCAACTCGCGCGCGAGCGATGAATCGCGTGTGAACAAAGCTGGCACTTCAGGACCCAGGGCAACTCGAGCTGCACCAGTCAATGTCGCCATATCAATCAATAACTCAGGCTCGTCCGCATCAGCCAGTGCCAATCCGTCGCATAAGATCAATCTACCTTCGGCATCGGTGTTACCAATCTCCACATGCAGACCCGAACGTGTATCGAGCACGTCCCCGGGCCTGAACGCATTACCAGCAATGGCATTCTCCACCGCAGGAATAATCACTCGTAATCGCACTGGAAGTTTGGCTTGCATGACGAGTTGCGCCAGTGCAATCACGCATGCGGCACCACCCATGTCCTTTTTCATTAACAACATGGATGAGGACGGTTTGATATCTAAACCACCCGTGTCAAAACACACACCCTTACCAACCAGCGTCACGCGCGGATGTTTCTGGTCACCCCATTCGAAATCCACCAGCTCGGGTGCAACGGAACCAGCACGTCCCACGGCGTGTACGGCTGGAAAATTTTCTTTCAGCAACTCATCACCTGCGTAGCGCCGGATCGTCGCATTGAACTTGGTAGCAACATCGACTGCAGCTTGCGCCAATGCATTAGGATGCAGATCGCTCGCCGGTGTATTGATCAGATCGCGTGCCATTGAGCAGGCATGATTGATTTGCTGTGCTGTAACTTGAATAGCTTGATCAACGACAAGCGTGCGTTGTTTTCGCTCCGGGCTTTTTGTATCGACTTTCTTGTAACGATCAAAGCGATACAGGCCATATTCCCAACCCAGGGCAAACTGCATTGTCTCTGCAGGGCTCAGTTTGGTTGCAACCTCATAAGTTCCTTCGGGAAGCCTGTCTGATAGCGCCGCACCATGCCAGAGACTCAGCGTTTCCATTGCGGCACGTAAACCTAATCCACTGACGACTGCAAGCAGTTTGCCCTGTGGATCGGCGATCAGAACCACCCTGCCTTTCTCGCCCCTGAAAGCTTGAGCCGCCAGCCAGTTACGTACCGCCTCGGATTGATGCGAACTCCATGCCTCGTAGGTGTCTTCGTAAACAAGATGAATGGCGATCACAGGAGTGCTGCCAGATTCAGATTGACGAGTGACAAGCATGGGTTAGTTCTCAACGAGATAAAGATGGAATCCCTGATAGATTCTGACGACAGAATAACAGGCCTTTGCCGAGGCGCAGAGACTGGAATTTTGCCTGTAAAATGCCCTGCGGGCATTGACAAATCAGCAACTTGTGTGATGCTATCGCGCCGTTTTTTGGCGGGCTGATTGTATGATTTTCCAGTCACGTTTATCTGGAATATTTCAGGTCTCTAATCAGCCACCGAACACCAAAAACCCCGCGGCGCTAGAGCGGGGTTTTGTTTTTGGAAATATGTTTTGGCTTTGATTTTTAGTGGTCTTGGCAGATTTTGGTTTTATTTAATTGTATCTATCGTTGATTAACGAGCATCGTTCAGGAGCATCACAATGCAGATTTATTCGCAGAAAGACGTCAAAAAGAACCCGCTTAAGGGTGCCCGCATTGCCATTCTTGGTTATGGCAGTCAGGGTCGTGCACATGCACTGAACCTGAAAGACAGCGGCTATGATGTCGTCGTCGGTCTGCGCAAAGACGGCGAAAGCTGGGCCAAGGCGAAGAAAGATGGCTTGCAAGTAGCTGAGCCTGTAACCGCCGTTAAGGAAGCAGAACTGATTGCCTTCCTGGTACCCGATCTGGCTCAAAAAGATCTGTACAACTCGGTACTGGCTAACGTGAAACAAGGTGCAACCATCCTGTTCGCACACGGTTTCAACATTCACTACAAGCTGATCAAGCCGCGCAAGGATTTGAACGTCGTACTGATTGCACCAAAAGGTCCTGGCCATCTGGTACGTCGTCAATACGAACAAGGTCGCGGTGTTCCCTGCCTGATTGCCGTTGAAAAAGACGCCACCAACAAGAAGGGCTTCTACAGCGCCCTCGCCTATGCTGATGGCATCGGCGGCACTCGTGGTGGCGTGATTAAGACCACCTTCGCAGAGGAAACCGAAACCGATCTGTTCGGCGAACAATCAGTGCTGTGCGGTGGCACCACCGAACTGGTACAGAAAGGTTTCGAAGTACTGGTCGAAGCCGGTTACCAGCCTGAAATTGCTTACTACGAAGTAATGCATGAACTGAAACTGATCGTTGACCTGTTGCATGAAGGCGGTCTGGCCAAGATGCACAAGTATGTCAGTGAAACCTGTAAATATGGCGACCTGACTCGTGGCCCTCGCATCGTGACCAAGGCCACCAAGCGCGAAATGAAGAAGGTTCTGGAAGAAGTACAGAACGGCAAGTTCGCGCGTCAATGGATCAGTGAAAACAAGAAAGGCCAGAAGAAGTACAAGGCATTGATGAAGAAGGATCTGGCTCATCCGATCGAAAAGGTTGGCGCCAAGCTCCGCGCTCGCATGCCTTGGTTGGAAGAATAATCATCAACTGCCAAGTTGATTGATCTCATGATGCCCGCTATTGCGGGCATCATGTTTTGCAGGGCTCAAAAGTTGTATCCTTCACGCATGAAAACTCCTGATCCAAACCGCGTTTTGATTTTCGACACGACCTTACGCGACGGCGAGCAGTCGCCCGGCTGCAGCATGACGCAGCCAGAGAAAATCCGTATCGCTAAAGCACTCGCTGAGCTGGGTGTGGATGTCATTGAAGCGGGCTTCCCTGCTGCATCGAAAGGCGACTGGGATTCAGTGAATTCCATCGCGCGCGAAACGCATGGACCTGTCATCGCAGGACTCGCCCGCTGCCATAAAGACGACATCACCAAATCATGGGCTGCGTTGAAAGAAGCTGCAAAGCCACGCATCCACGTATTTCTTGCCACCAGCGCCATTCATCGAGAATTCAAACTCAATATGGCAAAGGATCAAATTATTCGCACTGCTGTGGAAGGCGTGAAGTTCGCACGTGATCTTTGCGAAGACATCGAGTTCTCGCCGGAAGACGCTTCACGCACCGAACCAGAATTTCTTGCTGAAGTGGTTTCTGCTGTGATCGCTGCAGGTGCGACTACCATCAACGTTCCCGACACGGTGGGCTACACAGTACCGGAAGAATTTTATGATGTGTTTCAGTATTTGAAGAAGCACGTATCCGGCATCGACAAAATTGTACTTTCAGTACATTGTCATAACGACCTTGGCATGGCCGTTGCGAATAGTCTTGCGGCGGTTCGTGCTGGCGCTCGACAGATTGAATGCACCATCAACGGCATTGGCGAACGCGCAGGTAATTGCTCGCTAGAGGAAGTAGTGATGGCGATTCGCACGCGTGAAAATCAATTCAAAGTGCATACCGGCATCAATACCACCAAGCTGTATCCGACCAGCAGGCTGGTTTCGCAGATCACTGGCATGGCGATTCCGCGTAATAAAGCCATCGTTGGTGAAAATGCTTTCGCACACGAATCGGGTATTCATCAGCACGGCATGCTGCGTAATAGTTCCACGTACGAAATCATGAGCCCGCAGGACGTGGGGCTTAGCCGTACACATCTTGTTCTTGGAAAGCAC
>DATAHE010000338.1:0-12666 GCA_036263355.1 Steroidobacteraceae bacterium
AGCGGTTTGAATGTTGCTGGCATTTTCAACCGTGACTTTGTTCGAGTTGCCACCTGCATCAGCATGACCACCCACACCAATCGCAACTGCACCGCCGGTGCTGACTGCGGCAGAAATTGCAAAGCCACCGTTGCCGCCACCACCACCGATACTTTGTGCATAAATACCGCTGGATCCATTACCACTGAGGGCGTTGCCATTATTGTCAACCGCGCCGGTTGAAATTTGTCCCCCATCACTGTGAACAAATACTTCACCACCGTCTCCGGCATGTGCACCCTTGCCACCGAGTGCCATCGATACCACTGCACCACCTGCAATGGCACCACCACCGTTGCCGCCACCACCACCAATGCTGTGTGCAAAGATGGCGCTTGAATTATCTTCAACGGTACTCAGTGATCCTGAGCTGGTGACTGATACTTTCTTGGCGCTGCCACCGGCGCCGCCATCACCACCGACCGAGAACCAGCCTACGCTGCTGCCTCCATTGCCACCACCGCCGCCAATGCTTTCTGCATAAATGGAAGTTGCCGCACTCGTGATATCGGCTACGTTATTTATTGTCACTGTATTGGAATTACTGGTGCCACTGCCTTTACCACCAACAGAACCCACCGCTGCCGAATCACCACCGTCACCACCGCCACCACCAATGCTTTGTGCAAAAATCCCGCGAGCATTCGCGCCTGTAGCTGAAATCGTATTCATGTTGATGACGTTTACAATGCCGCCATCACCACCCGCAGCTCCGTCACCGCCAACTGCTACCACACCACCGCTACTACCGCCTGCACCGCCACCACCACCAATACTTTGTGCAACGATGCCATCTGATTTCATACCCGTGGTTGCAATGACTCCCGAGTTGGTGACATCCACTTCTCCACCATGCCCTGCACTTTCGCCGGAACCACCATAGCCCACAACGCCATAGCTGCTACCACCACCACCCGCAAAACCACCGACGCTGTGTGCGAAGATTCCGTTGGAAAAATCACCATAGGTGTGAATGTCGCCGCGACTGTTTACCGTCACTGTGCTGCCATCACCGCTACCGCCACCGCTTCCGCCGCCGCCAAAGGTATAACCTTTACCACCTTGACCGCCTTCACCGCCCAGGCTCTCCGCAAAAATTCCAGAGGAATTATCTATGTGGGTATAAATCGTCCAGTTGCCATCCACAGTGACGGTGCCAGCTCGTCCACCAAATACACCATTACCCGCGTTACCAATCCATCCATCGCCACCGCTGCCACCGATACCACCACGACTGATCGCCAATATTCCATGTGAATCAAAATAATTTGTTGCGATGAAGCCTGATCCTGTCACCGAGACGTTGCCGCCAACTCCGCCCGGCAATCCACTGCTACCACCACCGCCGCTACTACCATTGGCACCATAGCCACCTTCGCTCAATGCAAATATTCCATGTGCATATTGGCCAGTGGTTTCAATGTGCGCATTGCTGATGACATCAACATTGCCACCAGTACCCGAATACGTTGCCCAGCTATGGGCAAAGATTCCGCGACCATAGAAGGATTGATTTGAAATCGTGGCGCGGTTATCCACCCTTACGTTGCCACCATCTGTAGGCAAATCGACTTTGGATTCCTGGCCATAGCTTTCTGCGAAAATACTGTCATACGCTCCACCGCCGTATGTGTCGATTTCACCACCAGCGGTGATTACTGTTACATCGCCTGCTCGCCCAGAAAAGAACGGCTCCATGTAGGCACGCACAGCAATTCCTCGTTCAAACCTTGTGGATATAAATCCACCGCTGCCGTCCCATGACAGACCAAGATTCGACTGCGTTGCAATACCGCCGATGTCGCCGAAAGAGAATGACCCATACGTTGCTTCGTCAACCAAAATACCAATTCGTCCATTTAACGGTTGAATTGGTTTAGTCAGGTTACGCACGAAAACAAGCGGCCCGCCGTTCGAGATACCTTGCGATTGATCACCCTGACAAATCGTAAAGAACAAATGCGTGCAAGGATCGGGGTCTGCTTCCGCGCGCTGCGTCATGCCAAGTCCAATCGCACCGCTTAGCAAGATCGAATGAATTGCGGTTCGCAACACCAGATTAGATTTCTTTTGAGGATCGCCGTTAAGTCTGCTGCTCAAGTGATTGCGATAATTCTTCTGCTGATCAGATCGACGCTTCATTCGTATTTCCTCAGGCGAAGTATTTTGACCTTGATACGTCGTATTCTGTAATGCCCGAGCGCGATAAGATATTGACCGATGTCCCTAGGGCAGGTCTTAGGTCTTTGTACCTAGACCGCACTTATGATGACTGGGACTTGCCCCGGTAGCAGCGTTGATAGATAGTGCGTCCATGAAACTGCTGGTTATCGATGATCACCCTGTATTCCGTGATGGCATGGCGGCGTTGCTGCGCCAGGCAGCAGATGAAACCATTGTGTTGCAGGCGCCAGAATGTGCAACCGCACTGGACATCATTGACTCCAACTCCGACATCGATGCCGTGTTTGTTGATCTGATGATGCCGGGCATGACCGGTGATATCGCAGTGCGCGAGTTCGGTCGTCGTCGCCCTGACTTGCCAGTGATTGTGTTATCGAGCTCCGAAAATCCCGGTGATGTGCGACGTGCCTTAAATGCCGGCGCTCTGGGTTACATTCCCAAATCAGCCAATCCACAGACATTGCTGTCTGCATTAAAGCTGGTACTGAGTGGCAACATTTATGTACCGCCGTTGCTGGCACAGTCAACAAGTGCAATCACTCACAGTGAACATACCGCACCCACTTCAAGCACACTGGAACAGTTAACAGACCGGCAGCAGGATGTGCTGAACGAACTGTGCGCGGGAAAATCCAATAAGGAAATCAGCGCACAACTTGGCATTGCCGAAAAAACCGTCAAAGCGCATGTGGCCGCTATCTTCAAAACATTGAATGTGGTTAATCGCACGCAGGCAGCCAATGCGTATCGCGAAATCAGTTTGAAAAATTAACCAGTCGCGCCACTGCCGCGCGCAACTTCGCGTTCTGTACTGGCTTGTGCAACAACACAAATCCGCTTTCCTGAGCTTCTTTTAACCTGTCTGGCGCCGTATCCCCAGTGATCAACATGCCGGGAATATCTTCGTTGTATTCGGATCGCAGCCGTTCAATCACTTCAATGCCTTTTTCATGCGCGCGTAATCGATAATCGCAGATGATTAACCGTGGCACATCATGACGATGCGCAATTCGCGATAGCATTTCATCGCACGATGCGGCAGCGATCACATCATATCCCCAGCTCTTGAGCAGACTTTCCATTGCTGTTTGAATGGACAACTCATCATCGACTACCAGCACCAGACCACTGCCCAGCTGCAGCGAACCGGCATCCACTTCGGTACGAAAAAAACTTCCGGACAATTGCGGCTCAGCAATAGGCACTTGCACACTGAAGGCACTTCCCTTGCCGGGTATGGAAATTAAGCGCAGCGGATGTTCCAGCAAGGCAGTTAATCGTTTCACGATGGCCAGCCCCAATCCCACACCCTTGTTACGATCGCGTTCTGGATTGTCCAGTTGATAGAACTCCTGAAAGATCAATGACTGCTCTTCAACCGGAATGCCACGTCCCGTATCGTATACCTGTATGGTCAGCTGCTTGCCGCGACGACAACCAACGACAACGCGTCCCTTGTCGGTGTACTTCACTGCATTCGCAATAATGTTGCGGATCACTCTTTCAAACAACACCACATCAGTGAGTACCCACACCGAACAGCGGTGCAGATGCAACTCGATATGTTTGTCGTGTGCCTGCGATTCATAGTCACGACAGATACGTTCCAGTAGCGGCTGTACAGGGAAAGCAGATTTGTGCACTTCCACCACGCCCGCATCCAGTCGCGAAATGTCCAGCAGACCGCCAAACAGACCACTCATGGCGCGCACAGAACCATCAATGTGATTTAGCAGCTTGCGTGCTTCATCACCCATCTCGTGTGCACGCATGGCCTCCACAAACAGGCTTAATGCATGTACGGGTTGACGCAGATCATGACTGGCTGCGGCAAGAAATCGTGACTTGGCTGCATTAGCCTGTTCTGCAGCAAATTTTTCATTGCGCAGCTTGTCAATCAAATCCACGTTCTCAAAACGTAACTGGGTCGATTCGATGAACATGCGATTGGCACGACGTGCCTGATCTGCAACCGTCACCGCCCACAACACAAACAACGCGGCAAAAGTAATATGAAGCACATCATCCTGCGCGAACATCCACGTGATGGGCGGCACTAACACTGCAAAGAAGAATGCATAAAACGCGGGCAGATAGGAACTATAAGCCGCCACCGAACCGCCCGACACGGCGAAGATCAGCAACAACCCCATTAACTGCGATTCAGCAGGTGCATCCCGAATCATCCACACCATACCGCCACCAAGAATAGCGCCACCGATGAACGAACCAATCGAAAACAACCGCGCCCAAGGTTGCAGATCCACTGCTTTACTTTCGGCCTGCCTGTATTTGCGGTAAAGGGTAAAGCGCGCAAACGTATGCAGAAAGGTAAAACCAATAAACCACAATGCCTTGATCAGGTTGGTGACACCAACGAACACGAACAATCCAGTCAACACAGTGACGGCAACCATGGTCGGGATCATCGCCCTGGCGACATTGTGATAAATGATTTTGATTTGTTCGGCGCGAATGCGGTCCAGTGTGTTCACAGACACCTCACGTCATTGGTTTCATTCACTATAAGACCTAACCAGTGCCGGAGCCACCTTTTTGCAATTAAAGCAACACGCACGTATAGTCAAAACGGTTTCGGCAGATTGGGAGCATCCATGACAACTCCAGTGACATCGCCCATTCAATCTCATCTTGCTTCTACCTATGTGCGTTTGCGCAATGATGCGACGACAGAGTTGCTCCCAGTCGACGAGACTTTCTGGGAACGCATCAGCTCGGGCAAGTTGGGTTCATTTCATCACGAGTATCTGGTGACCATGCACTCGTTCAAAGCGGACTGGCCGATGTGGGAAATGCATCCCAATGGCGATGAAGTGGTGTGCTTGTTATCAGGCAGTGTCGCGTTTGTGATAGACGAAGGTGGCACTTACAAGAATGTTCCGTTAGACAAGCCCGGTGATTACGTGCTGGTTCCCAAAGGCGCATGGCATACCGCGAAAGCCAATGTTGAGACAGCAATGTTGTTTATTACCGCAGGTGAAGGTACTGAGCACAGGCCGGTATAGCGACGTATCAACCACTCCACTTGAGTGGTTGATTGAAAGCCTGAAACTGTAGCGGCTTCTCCTTCCAATCAGACCCGGTCTGCGATCCGTCAGCTGCACCACCCGTGCGCTGCACGACAGATTTGCCCTGATTTTCCTGCGCATTCTTCAGATTTCGCAGAAGCCGCCGATCCAGCTAATGCGAAACCTCAGTTCGCAAAATTTTCTGTTAAACCAAATGAGTAAACCGGCATGTTTGTAAGCATGTGGATGACCAAAGATGTGACGACGATAACGCCGGACACGTCATTAACGGACATTGCCACCACGATGTCACGTCAACGCATTCGTCGCCTACCCGTGCTGGAATCATCTGATCCACATAGCAAGTTGCTCGGTATGGTGTCATCACAGGATGTACTGCATGCATTCCCTGCGGATGTGAATCCATTGCCCTTCGTTGGTGGTGGCTCGGATAACAAGACAGCACTGCCAGCGGTTGCGTTAAAGGCAAAAGACATCATGTCGACCGATCTGATAACGACATCACCCGAGACCCCGATTGAAGAAGTGGCCCGGTTGATGCGTGAAAATAAAATCGGCGCGTTACCGGTGATGCGTCACGAAGTGCTCGTAGGTTTGATCACGGAATCAGATTTGTTCAGCGCCTTCGCCAATATTTTCGATCCCGGCTCGCATGGCGTGCGTATTACTTTTGATAACTCACGTGGTGAAGATGTGTTCCCATTGATCGCACAGGTTACACACCATCATAGGTTACGTGTCACCAGTTTCGTGTCGCTGTTGAAACATGAACGCCCAGTATGTGTGGTGCAGGTCATTGGCCAGAATACGGAAGCCATGCTGAACGACATCTGGAAATCACATCATCAAGTGATAAGCGTGATTCAGGTGAATGATCCTAACGCCGGCAAAGACAAATAAAGAACGTTTAATTTCACCTCAGCTCTCACACAGCTTCGGCCATCATCAGACGAAAGCCTCGGGCAAACTATCGATATTCGCGATGACACTCATCGCATGCATCTCTCACCTGTTTGACCTCTGCGACTGTTAACGAACATTGCGCCAATGATGGCGTCGTTAATACCTGCTGCATGTTCTGCACATGCTGATGAAACACCGCATCCTGCGCATCTGCCTTCGGCAATACCACTGCGATTTCATTATCAAGAAATTTCAATGAATCCAGTGCAGTTTGTTGTGCTGCGCAATTCTTGTTCTGTACCGCCTGTTCCCATTGTTGCTGATGCAACTGCATCAACACCATTACTGCAGTAGACTTTTCATGCTGAGCAGCAAAGTAGCGACTGGTATTTGCACCAATCACAGAACCAATCAATGCACAGGCGATGGCGATAAATATCTTCTTTCTCATAATTATCTGTTCAAATTTCTTTGGCGCAATAAAAAGGGCGCGTCACTAGCTACTAGGACGCGCCCGGATCAAGACAGTTCAATGATTCTGCGTTCAGTCAGCTTTAACAGCTTCTACCTGAATGGACAGCTTTACGTCCATCTTGAAGCCATAGGTCTGACCATAGCTGATGCCGAAATCGGCGCGATTGAAAGTGCCGCTGGCATCGGCGCCGCAAAACTCTTTCTTCATCATTGGATGTTGTGCGCACTTGAAGCTGTTGATCTTCAAGGTCACTGGCTTGGTGACACCGTGCAGTGTCAGTTCGCCATCGACTTCAGTCGGTGCTCCGTTGCTGAATTTCACCAGCTTGCCCTTGTAGGTGGCAGTGGGAAATTTCTCGACATCGAACATGTCTGCACTCTTGGCATGGTTATCCATCTTCTCCATTCCGAAATTGATAGACGTGGTATCGATGGTGATATCCACCGTACCGCTCTTCGCTTCACGATCCAGCGTAATGGTGCCGCTGCTTTTGTTGAACTTGCCACGCCACACCGACATGCCACCCATATGATCGGCTTCGAAACTCGGGTAAGTGTGACTCGGATCGACGTTGTAAGTGGTTGGCGCAGCAAATACGCTGCCAGCAAGACCGATCAGCGAACAAGCAATGATGGATTTGATCATGGAATCACCTTGAATGGATGAGTTGAGAAATTATTTCGAGGCCACTAGATGGAAACGAACATTAACCTTGTCGTCGATGACATCGTTCCAGTCGGGACTGCCGATGCCAAACGCAGCACGGGAGATCACCACACTACCATCGTAAGCAGTTGAAGCTGCCGACACCTGCACGTTAACGGGAACAGACACATTCACGACCTTGCCCTTGATGGTCAAGGTGCCAGTAGCAACAAACTTGGTAGCAGATTCTGCTTTGATAGCAGTAGATTGAAACACTGCCTTGGGATACGTCGCACTATCGAACCATGATTTCTTGCGCACCTCGGCGTTGTACTCCTCGCCGCCTAAATCCAGGGTTCCGGTTTCAACTTCAATGGTTGCGCGCGATGCAGCAACATTCGCGGCATCATAAGTAATGTGTCCGGAGAATTTCTTGAAGGGTGCATCTACTTTTACGCCTTCCTGCTTGAAGGTGGCGATGACTGAGCTATTGCCAGAATCCAGATCACCACTGGCGGCGATCACCATCATCGGTACCAGTGCAAGGGCAAGCATTCGAAACGAGCGTGAGATATTCATGTTCATTTAAACCACATGCGTTTAAGAGTGGCATCGCCATCTATAAAGTGATGTTTGAGTGCTGCGAGTATGTGTGCACCAGCAACAACAAACAGTATCCATCCGATCATCTCGTGGCGTTCTTCCAGAACCTCTGCCAGCTCCTTGTTCTTTGCGACCAGATTGGGCAGCGGAATCAAACCCAGATACACCACTTGATATCCGGAGGCATTGCTATAGATCCACCCTGAAAAAGTTTGCAGCAGCAGCAGCACATACAAGCCGGCATGCAAAGTCTTGGCAGCGATACGTTGCCACGCGGGCATCGGCAACATTTCGGGCGGACGATGCGTCAACCTCCAGATCAGACGGACAATCACCAGCAACAGGATGGTGACGCCCACCCATTTGTGCCAGTTAAACATCCGCAATCTAAGTGGAGAAATGGATAGATCAGTCATGATCCATCCCAGTGCAAACGAACTAACAATAAGTGCCGCAATCAGCCAGTGCAGCGTGATCGCCGTGCGCGTATACCGAACCGGATTTTCCAATGCCGCTGAGTTCATTGCTTCGCCTGTTTTCTGCAGAAAACGACGGCAAGCATAAACAACCCACCGCGGGTTGTCATCAGGAAGTAAGTAACTATTGGTTACCGGTCGGTAACGGCAGGAGGCGCAATCATCAGCGGGATTATTTGGTAGACAAATTAATCAGCGAAGCCTGTTCAACAACTGCTTTGGAAGAGCCCTCAGCGAGTTTCAGGGATGATTGCAGTTTTGTTTCGATCCATTTGCGAATACGACGTGCATCCGCCACGCGTGTGTACTTGCCAACCGAATCCAGCAGAACGATAACCACGGATCGGCCAGCGATGACAGTTTTAAGTACCAGGCACTTGCCTGCTTCGGCAATATAGCCCGTCTTCTGCACAATAATGTTCCAGTCTGATTTTTTCACCAGGATGTCCGTGTTGTGAAAAGTCATGCTCTGGCGACCCACCTTTAATGTGTGATATTCGTCGGTGGAGTATTCACGGATCGTCTCATTCTTCGAGGCTGCCATCACCAGCTTGGACAGGTCTTCCGGGCTGGCAACATTGTCGCTGGACAATCCGGTAGGTTCTACAAAATGAGTATGCGTCATGCCAAGCTGACGTGCCTTCACGTTCATGGCCTTGACGCATTCCACCTCGCCACCCGGATAACTTCTGGCAAGCGCATGTGCTGCACGATTTTCAGAAGACATTAACGCCAGATGCAACAGATCGTCGCGCGTGAACTTACTGCCCACCTTTAACCGCGAAGTCGTGTACTTCTCATAGTCGCGATCTTCGTCAGAAATCTTGATGACATCATCGAGCGACTGCTTTGCTTCCAGCACCACCAATGCCGTCATCAACTTGCTGATGGAAGCAATGGGAACGGCGATATCCGACTCGCGTGCATACAGTACTTCGGACGTTGCCTCATCCAGCACCAGCGCCGAGCCGGAGCGAACGCCGGGATCATCAGGATCATGTACCACTTTCACTGCCTTAGCCTGCACATGCATTGGGGCCGTCATGGCAGTGACCATGATCAGGCAACAGGCTAGATGTCGGAAACGCAAGTGAAAGTACATTTGATGGGGAACCAGGCGGGCTTCTTGTTGTTACTTTATTCAACAGGACTGTCGTTATGTAGTACGGGCATCACACTACCGGGTTGATCAGGGAATCTCAAGCGCCAATTTTTATCGACCCACTTCACAGTTCATGGCGTCTCATCCCTTCGCATCCGGTCGCACCTCATATATATGAGCAGGACAAGGGGAAAGACTTATTCCTCTCTTATATGTATTAAGAGAACGGTCATGGCCGTGTCGCCCCTACCTCCAGTGATCCTCTCTTATATATATGAGATATCCGTATCACCAAGGACCCATCAAGCAAGCGATCCAACGGACACCGAAAGAGGTTTCTCGCGTTGCTCGACGTGATAACCTGGTGTACGTGACTACTTTCATTTCGGCCAACGGGAGGAATCTTTTGAGCCACAGCATTATCCCTAGAGCAATCGCAGCCGATAACCAATTCCCTGTTCATTATCAATGCTGAACAACGTCTTGAATTTCTCGCCCAGCTTGTTACGCAACTGACCAATATAGATTCGCAGGTAATGGACATCTTCGCGATGCGCCGGTCCCCATACGGTCTCCATCAACTGTCGATGTGTACATACGCGGCCGACCGCACGGGCCAGCGCAACCAGCAGATCAAATTCCTTCTTTGATAGATGAATCTGCTCTTCACCCATTCGCACTTGATGCGCATCCACATCGATATGCAACTCGCACAGTTCAATGATCTGCGCAACACTATTCACGTTCACCCGCAGGCAGGCACGAATACGCGCCAGCAATTCAGCGGTGCTGAATGGCTTTTGCACATAGTCGTTGGCGCCTTCATCCAGCGCGCGAACTTTATCTGCATCCTCACTGCGAACAGACAACACAATAATGGGCATGGCGAAGCGTGCACGAATACGACGAATCACTTCATGACCACTGATATCAGGCAAGCCCAGATCCAGCAATATCAATGCGGGCGGATGTTCCGCGCATTGATCCACAGCAGATTGACCGTTCACGGCTTGCACAGGTTCGTATCCTGCTGTACGCAATGTGATGGTCAGAAAGCGGCGGATCTGCTCTTCGTCGTCGACGATCAGGACTCGTGGAGGCACATCCATCATGACTTTGACTCCATCGCGGGTTGATGCGCGAGTCCGTCCCGATCTTTGTCGCCGGTATCATCAATAGGCAATTCAATAACAAACGTTGTGCCAATTCCTTGCTCACCTGTTTGGGTGCCAGTTTGGGCATTGCCCGGTTGAGCATTGATCGTGCCGCCCATGGCTTCCACAAATCCTTTACAGATAGCAAGACCAAGTCCACTACCTGATATCGCACTATCACTTTGTTTGGCGCGATAGAAGAAATCGAATACGCGCGAACGATCTGCTGATTCAATACCGGGCCCCATATCCGCTACTTGCGTAACTATCCGGCCACCACGCTCTTCTGCACTGATGGTCACTGCACTATCAACCGGGGAATACTTCAATGCATTCTCAAAAATATTAACCAGCGTTTGCTCCAGTAATGCTCGATCCGCTCGCGCTGGCAGCAGGTTGACTGGAACCAGCAGCTTGATCCTTGATTGACTATGCTGTGGCAGGCGCTGTATCGCACTATGAATAACATCATCCATGTGCACAGGTTCGAGACTAAGCGACATACCGCCTTGCGCAAGACGTGTTGCATCCAGCAGGTTCTGAATCAATCGATTCAAACGTTCAGCTTCATCCAGTGCAGTTGTCACCAGTGTTGATTGATCCTGTTCGTTCAACTGACCAGAAAGCTCACGAATTGCAGTCAGCGAACCAATCACCGACACCAGCGGCGTACGCAAATCATGTGACACTGATGCCAGCAATGCAGATCGCAATCCTTCGGCGGTGCGTTGCACCTTGGCGTCCTCAGCAAACTTCAGCAATTGAAATCGTTCCCATGCTGTCGTCAGTTGTGCCTGTAACGAATACAGTAATCGTCGCTCTTCGTCGCTCAGGTCGTGGCCACCACTGCGTTGCTCCAGCGCAATCACACCAACCGAATGTTGTCCCGCGATGACAGGCAGAAAGCACCAACTGGATGCTGGCAATGTTTTGGTGCCTGCACCGGCCATCTCATGATGTTGTATCGCCCAATCCGCAGCAGCAAGTTCCGTTTGGCGAAGGTTCACGCGATTGCGCTGCTCTGCAGATAGCCAGAGCTTTCCATGCAGATCACAGGGAATCACCAGACACTGTGTATGCAGAATCTCCTGAATACCTGATGCGGCGGCATTGCGCAGATCGTGTTCACTCACCGCACTGGCCAGGCGGCGCGTGAAGTCGAATAGCATCGCAGTGCGCAGTGTGTTGGTACGTGCATCGACTGCCTGTCTTTTAAGTCTGCCGGATAACAAACCAACAACCGTACCCACAATCAGGAAGCTGACCAGTGAACGAACATCAGCAACGCTGTATACGTGGAAAGAGAAACGCGGTTCAGTGAAGAAGAAGTTATAAGACAGGAAACACAGTGCACATGCAATCCATGCGCTCGCGAGACCACCCAACGCGCCCGCAGCTGCCACGGCAATCAGGAACAACGCCAGCAGATCTTCCACTGCGGCGAAGCGAATCAGTAACGCAGCAGCAAGCGTCGCGACCAACGTCGTGGACAATGACATTGTGATCGTACGCTGGTTAAACATTGTTGAGGAATTTCGCGGCGGTTTGGTCTCATGCTTAGCTTCATCAGCGCTCTCACCCGACACCACGGTGATCTCGAATTCCTTGCCATGATCAAATAGCCACTCAGCCAGCGAGCCTCGTAACAGTCGTTGCCATCGCGTGCTGCGTGGTCGGCCCACCACAATCTGCGCGGCATTACACATGCGCGCATATTCAACAATGCCCTCGCCTACGCGATCTGCTGTGATGCTGGCGCTTTCACTGCCCAGTTCAGCAGCCAGTGCAAGATTAGCCTCAAGCTGTGCCTGCTTGCTCGCATAGTGTTGTGCGCCCAGCGTCTGTACGTACAACGCAGTCCACGGCAGGTGACGCTGATCAGCAAGTCGCTTTGCAGTACGAAGGATATTTTCACTGGCAGGTGTTGCATCAATGCAAACTAGCAGTCGTCCCAAGGTGGGCCAGGGACCTGCAATGCCATGCGCACGCATGAAGTTGGATAGATCATCGTCCACACGTGCAGCAGCAGCACGCA